>JAAZOQ010000198.1 GCA_012797695.1 Anaerolineaceae bacterium
AGGATTGGTATTATTGACCACATTGATGTCGAATTCATTACTGATCAAAGGTTCAAGGGTAACATCCACCGAGCGCGGATTATATGAAACGATCTCGACGGGTTTAATGCCCACCTCGATCTGCACCGGTACAGTGTGCGGTCCGGCATCCAGACCTGAAAGATCGATGGTCGCTCGTACTGGCACTTTCTCATCGATCATTGCGGTCCAGATCGAAGTCGGCGCGCGCATCGTGATCGAAACCGACCCCGGCAGCGTGCTGGTCAACACCAGATCAGGAGATTGCCCCATTACTTCTACCGCAACCGTGCTCGGATAAGCCTTCTGCAGCGAGGGATCAGAAGAATTCACCGCAATGGCCCAGATGATCACTGCCAGAGCAAAGGCAAAAAGCAAGGTGGGCAACTGACGAACAAAGCCACGCAAACGCTGCAAGATCATTGGTCCTCCTTGCGGCGAGAGAACAGGCTCATGAACATTTCCCAGGGCTTGCCGGCTTCTTCCTGGTTTTCGGAAGGCTGATAGAACGCCAGCAAGATATTTTCCAGACGCTCGCTGTCGAGGCGGCGGATCATCCGACCGTTGTGGGCAATCGAAATCGAACCCGTTTGTTCCGAGACCACCACCGTCACCGCGTCCGTGGCCTCTGAAGTACCCAGAGCAGCCCGGTGACGCAAGCCCATCTGACGTTCAGGAGAACGCGTCAAAATACCACTGGCTGATAAGGGCATCACACAAGAAGCCGCCACGATCAGATTATCCACAATAATCACCGCCCCATCATGCAGCGGCGTATTCGGATAAAAAATTTGCAGGAGCAATTCGGGGGTGACATCAGCATCCAGGCGCACCCCGGTGCGAATGTAATCACCCAGACCTTCACGGCGCTGCATCACGATCAGAGCGCCATGCTGCCGGGCTGAAAGACGGGCCGCCGCTGTCACCACGGTGTGGATCGTCTGCTTGACGCGTTCGTCCTGGGCATAGGTTTTGCGCATTAAAAGATTATCCGGGCCCGCCCGGCCAATCTTTTCAAGACCGCGCCGGATCTCAGGCGCAAAAATGACCGGAATGGCAAACAGAAGTGCCGGTACCACTGTCTTGACCAGCCACGAAAACGCGGGCAGATCAATGAACGTCGTCAGCAGGGTGAAAAGTATCACAAAGAAGATCACCCCGCGCAACAAGACCATTGCCTGAGTATCACGCAGCAACAACAAAACTAGGTAGAACACAATCGTGACCAGAGCCAGGTCAAGAATGCTCAACCAGGTCAAACGTTGAAAGAAATAGGCAATTTCACCCAGAAGATTTTGCAAGGAACACCTTGAAATCAGATCGGACGCAAAACGCGATCCTGACGGAGTTGCTTAAAGAATAACACACAACCAGCGCAAGAGATCTCTTCAGCCGCCTCTTGCCAGGCCAGAACAGAAAGTTCCTGGGGGCGACGAACCTCATAGCCCAGGCTTTTCCACAGGGCATCGTGGCGGGCCAGCCCTGCACTGGCAGAAACGAGCGATATCTCGCACTGCAAATCGGTCGAAGCGCGTTCCATTTCGCGGATCAGCACCGGCAGATACTGTGCCGGCGGCAATGTGGGATCCAAAGCGATCTGGGTCGTCCGTGCCACCAGATTTTCTACCTGCCAACCCAGATAGCCCACCGTTTTCTCATCTACCTGCAGCAGCAAAAAAGCTTTCTCGCCAAAAGCAGCCATTACCTCCGCTTCGGTGAGCGGCGGAGTGGGCTGAGTCAAGCGATTGACCACCTCCACGATCTCCGCAGTTTGACGCGGTCCCGCCCGTTTGACGCTTACCTCGCCCAGATTCAAGCGTACTGGCTGAGAAATGGTCAGCGGCAAAGTATCCGCCAGTTTTACGTGGCGCTGCCACGCCTGAGAGACCTGGCGCCAGGTATCTTCGTAAGAAGATACGTTCTTGATAATCACGTTGGCCGCTTTTAGCTTGGCGTCTTGAGAAGGCTGGCTATTCAAACGCTGCAAAGCTTCTTTTTCATTCATGCCGCGGTTTTGCACCAGACGGCCAAGTTGAATTTCTTCGGGAGCGTAGACCACCCAGATGGAATCACACACCTCCGCCAGGCTGCTCTCAAGCAGTTTAATGGCCTCGATGACGATGATCTTCTGCGGGGCACGGCGTACGATCAAATCCACCGCCTGATTGACCAGCGGATGTACGATGGACTCCAATTGTTTGAGCGCTTCAGAGTCACTGAAAACCAGTTTTCCTAATTTACGCCGATCGATCTGATCATCCGGGCCAAGAACGTAGCGTCCGAAAGTTTCCAGAATCGGCTCGTAGGCAGGGGCTCCCTTCGCAATGGCCCGGTGGCTCAGCGCATCCGCATCGATCCCGTATGCCCCCAGATGCTCCAGCATGCGCCGAACGACACTTTTCCCAGTGCCGATGTTGCCGGTCAGGCCAATGACATATTTCCCAGCCCACTTTTTCAATGCAAAACCTCATTGATCTATGATTAGACAACTCTCTTCATTTTAGCGATAGGCAGAAAAGTTGTCAAACCACTGTAAAGACAATAAACCCGGAGTTTTTCTCTCCGGGTGATTCAACAAACGTATGAATTCGGCTCAGAAGGGACCGAGATGGATCAAAATGCCGATATAGAGGAAAAGCACAGTGGCCGGGATGACCATCGCCCACAGCTTCCAGGTGAACTTGAGCCATTTACCATAGCTCACCGACGCCAACCCAATAGAGATCAGCAGCACAGCATTGGTCGGATAAGCCAGATTGGAGAAGCCATCGCCAAAACAATAGGCGGTCACCAGCAACTGATTGGTGACCCCAGCCATTTGCGCCAGCGGCAGCAAAATTGGGATCATCAGCAAAGCCTTGGCACTGCCCGAACTGATGAGCAGCTCAATAACCAATGCCAGAGCATAAATGATCAAAACCGAAGCCAGCGGGCTGGTGTTTTGCAGGAAGCCTGAGGAACTATGCAGAATGGTATCCATCACCTCGCCGTTGGTAATGATCAGCTTGATGCTGGCTGCCATCAGCAGCAGCGGAATGCCAGGGGCCATACCGCCAACGCCTTCAAGCAGGCCCTGACCGATCAACTTGCTGTTGGCACCCGAGATCCAGCCGGCGCCGACGCCGCCGAAGAAGAAGAGCAGGCCCACGATCGGCAGTGCATAATCTGAGAGAAAAGCCACCGAAGAAGAAAGGACCAGCACCAGCACAATGAGGACCACAATTACGCCCAGAAAGACGCCCGCCCGGGTCAGGTTTGCGTTGCTTTCGAAAGAAACCGACTTAAATCGATCCCGTTCACGCTGATCATCTCCATAGCAGTAAGAAGCCTCAGGGTTACGGTCGATCTTCCGCGCATACGAGACCAAAAAGAAAGCAGTGAGCGCATAGATGGCAATAAACACCGGCACCCGGAACCAGGTACCCGAGAACAGGGGCAAACCCGCCAGCTTTTGCGCCACGCCAATAGTAAAAGGATTGCTGATGGCCGCAGAAAAGCCCATGTTGGTCGCCAGAATGCTCATGCCCAGACCAACCAGGGCATCCCAGCCCATCGAGTAAGAAAGGGCAATCATCAACGGCACCAGCGGAACCACCTCTTCGAAGATGCCGAAAAAAGCTCCCAGCAGCATGAAAACCAGGGTGATCGCCAGCAGCAGCAAATATTTCTGGCTGCCGAACTTTTTGACGATCCGTCCCAGCACTGCTTTCAAAATGCCGCTCTTATCCAGAACGGCGAAACCGCCGCTAACCAACAAGATAAAGATGATGATGGTGATGATCATCAAAGAATCAGGTCCCCACAACACTTCAATAGGCGCAGTGAACCAGCGCCAGATGGGGAGAGGATTCGAGGCAAGCTGGTGATAGGTGGTGGGGGCGATCACCATTTGCCCATTTTGTTCAACACGGTCATAACTTCCGGCTGGGACCACGCGAGTCAAAATGCCCGCAAATGTGATGATCAGCAACAGAATGATGAACGTTTGTATGAATGCCTTGCGTGATATTTGTGCACCAGCCTTTTCGTCCATGGCCGTTCTTCCTTCTTTCTATTTCGTATTGGGTGTTTTGGTTTGGATTCTAAATAGTGTAGAAGAACTGAGCCGAAAAGTCAATCGGAAATCAGCAAATCATGGGAACGAGACTGATATAATTTTTTACATGAAAGAACAACGCTCCATCGTGCTGCATGGTAAAACTTACCCCTATCAGCTCAACATCTCCACCCGAGCCCGCCGGCTGCGCATTACCGTCTCAGATTCTGGAATCACTTTAGTGCTGCCGGCTGGTTTCCCGGTGCGCGAGGGGGAAGCCTTCATGAGCAAAAACAGCGTCTGGATTCTGGCGCAGATGGAAAAACATGAGCAGCGTGCCCGCTCCGAGCACAATACCCTACCTAAAGACGTGATCTTGCTGCGCGGAACGGCCACCCGTGTAGAGCTAAAAGAAGAAGCCACCCGCCTCAGCCGGGCCCGCGTAGAAGAACTAAATGGGCACCTGATCCTTGCGCTGCCATCCGGGCGTGCTGATACCGCCCCAGAAGTACTGGAGCGCTGGCTGCGCGGATTGGCCCGGGCCGAGATCACCGACCTGGTGCGGCAGGAAGCCCGGCGCATGCACGCCTCGCCCAAAGCCGTCACCATCCGCGATCAGCGCACCCGCTGGGGAAGCTGTTCCAGCACCGGCACGCTTTCTTTCAACTGGCGCCTCATCATGGTGCCGCCCACCGTGATGCAATACGTGGTCGTGCACGAGCTGGCCCACATGAGCGTACCCAACCATTCCCGCGATTTCTGGAATCTGGTCAGCCAATATTACCCGGCCCATAAAGAAGCCCGCGCCTGGCTACGCAAAAATGCTCCTCTGCTGCATCCGCGCGCGCTGGAATGAAATTTGATTCTCGCACCTGATAAATGTATAATCGACCTCATGGATTTTTACACTTACACCGAATTTTCCGAAGAAATCAAAACCGAATGGAATGCTTTCGTCAATAACGGGGTTTCACACGTCCCGTTTCTACGCTACGAGTATCTCAAAGATTGGTGGAGCACTCGCGGCGGCGGAGAATGGCCGCAGGAAGCCCAACTGGCAATCATCGTGGCACGAGAAAATGAGCGGCTGATCGGAATCGCTCCCTGTTTTATTGCCCCCCACGAAGGCCACAAAGCCTTACTGCTGCTGGGCAGCATCGAGATCAGTGATTACCTCGACCTGTTGATCCGCCCGCAAGACCTGAGCCGTTTCAGTGAGGGATTGATCGAATATGCCCGCACCACACTGGCTGCCCAGCATGGGCTCCAGACCGTCGACTTCTACAATCTCATCGATAGCAGCCCGAGCGTTCACGCCCTGCCTGAGGCCGCGGCCAACCAGCAACTTTCTTGCGATGTCACCCCACTGCAGCGCTGCCCCTACATTCCGCTCAGCGGCAACTGGGAAGAATATCTCAACGGCATTGATAAAAAACAGCGTCACGAAATCCGCCGCAAAATGCGCCGTGCGCTGGAACTTGTCCCGGCGGCCGACTGGTACATCGCATCTGACCCGGCCAGGATCGATACTGAGATCGAGGATTTTCTGCGCCTGATGGCCTATGACGCCGAAAAAGAGGCCTTTCTGACCCCGGCAATGCGCGAACAGATGGCCCTCTCAATGCGCGAAGCTTTCAACAATGGTCTTTTGCAGCTGGCTTTCCTCACCATCGGCGAAGAAAAAGCCGCCGCCTATCTCAATTTCGATTATTCCAACCGCATCTGGGTTTACAACTCAGGACTTAACCCCAATTTCTCTGAATATTCCCCGGGGTGGGTACTGCTGGCCCATTTGATCAAATGGGCCAACGAAAACAACCGTTTCGAATTCGATTTCATGCGCGGCAACGAAGAATACAAATATCGCTTTGGTGCCATCGATCATACCGTCCAGCGCGTGACGATCTACCTTTAATTTTTTGTTCATACCTATCTGTTCTTGACAAGATGTATATATTGTATATACTATATATACAATCAAGAGAGGAACAAGTTACTATAATGAATAATCTATTGGAGATTGCGAAATGGGGGAACAGCCTCGCTTTCAGAATTCCCCAAAAGGTCGCAAAAGAAATTGGCCTTGATGAAGGGAGTAAAGTCACCGTCTCTGTACAAAGTGGAAAAATGGTTATCGCTCGAAGCTATAGCTTAGAAGAACTTTGCGCTCAAATCACACCAGAGAACAATCCAATTCTCAATGATTGGGGAAACCCAATCGGAAAGGAAATTGTTGAGTATGATGAAGATTCAAAGTGACATTGGAGGAATCTATAGTCTATGATCGAAAAAGGGGACATAATCTGGTTAAAGAAATATGACGCGCAAGGGCATGAAATGCAAGGAGCCCACCCTGCACTAGTGATCACCCCAAAAATCTATAATCAGGCATCTGGAAAAGCCATTGTCTGTTGGATAACATCTAAAGTACACCATTACCCTTTTGAAGTAGAAATCCCCAAAAACTTAAAAATTCACGGTGTAATTCTCTCCGATAACTTGAATACAATTGACTGGGTTGCAAGAAAAGCTGAGGTAGCAGAAAAGCTACCCGATGAGGTATTTGAAGACGTAGTGAATAAAATGAAGACGCTGATCTTCTAAATCACAACCACCCGTAAAACGGGTGGTTTGCTCTGCGGCTATAAGCCTTTAATGCTAGCCAGCGCCTCAAGGCGCTGGCTTTCTCTTCGTTCAAGCCACTTCGCTTTTATCTCTTCCGCTTGCCCCTCAAGGGGCTTTG
>JAAZOQ010000004.1 GCA_012797695.1 Anaerolineaceae bacterium
CTTTATCCTGGCACCGGTAGCCTGGCTGGTCATCAGCAGTATTTCCACTCAGAAAGATCTGCTGCAAATGCCGCCTACCTGGCTGCCCTGGCCGCCTGATTTTTCGCGCTACCGGGAACTCCTTTTCGGTACCGGTCAAAGTGGTTCCACGCTGACCGATTTCACTCTCAAGGCGTTCCGTTATTCTCTGCGCAACAGCCTGATCATTGCCAGCAGTGTGACTGCTCTGGCCCTGTTCTTTGGCTCACTGTCGGGTTACGCTTTTGCCCGCATTAAACTGCCAATGGGCGATAAATTGATCTACGTTCTGCTGATTGGGCAGATGATCCCGGTGGCGGTCCTGCTCATCCCACTGTATATCACTTTGGGCAAGCTGGGAATGCTGGATAAGCTCTCGACGGTGGTGATCTTGCTCGTCTCGATCCATCTGCCCTTTGTGATCTGGATGCTGCGCGGTTACTTCCAGACCTTGCCGGCAGAAATGGAAGAGGCGGCCCTGGTGGATGGCGCTTCCCGGCTGCAGGTGATCTTCAAGGTCATTTTACCGGTCTCTTTGCCGGGCTTGTTTTCGGCTGCCGCCTATACTTTCATGCAGAGCTGGAATGCTTTCATGATTCCGTTGATCTTTACTTCCAGTGATACGGTGCGCTCGGTGACCGTGGCCATTGCCATGTTCATTGGCCGCAATTACACCGATTACAGTCTGATGTGCGCCGCAGGCGTGCTGGCCAGTTTGCCGCCCGTGCTGCTGGCAATTTTCTTCCAGCGTTACCTCCTCGCCGGTTTGACGGCGGGAGCTGTGAAAGGATAATCGATTTATGCAGGTATTTCCCCAATCAGACGGCAGCCTCAAGATACTTCAGCCGCAGCAAACGGCCGGTTTTGATCTGGGTAACCGTTCTCTCTTCGTCAAGACCAACGGCAGCGGCGACGCCAATCAAATTTACTTCGCCCACGGGGCTCACGCCGGCTGCTGGAAACTCGAAATCTCGATTAATGGTACGCGTGCTGAGTTTTCTGAAGCGCGCGCGATCGGTCGATTGTGGCAGTTGTTCGGCGAATGTGCCGGAACATCCCTAGCGGCCGAGGTATTTTTGGAAGAAAAAAAGCCGGTTGTCTATGAGACCCTCACCCTGACTGCTCCGGCCGGGCAGGACGTGGCAGTGAACGTACGTTTGCTGCTCGACATTACCGCGCCGCCCCCGCCCAAGGGCAAATGGCAGAATTTTGCGGCGACTTATCTGCCGCGCCTGCCCTGGCATGCCTGGCTGTGGGGTTTTGGCTGGGGACGCTGGCTGCAAACCCCGGCTCCCCGGCGGATTCTGCGCCGTGGAACCAGTGAACTGGCTGCCGCAGGACGGGTAGCCTGGACCTTCGCGGCCGATCAGGCTTTTTCGGCCTGCACGATCTGGGGCAAACAGGCCGAAGTGGAATTTGTCTTCTCGCTCCCGGCCGGGCAGAGCCGCAGTCTGCAAGTGGCACTGGCTGAAGCCGGCAGTACGACGGCTGCCGTTGAACTCAAACGGCTCCCGGCGGCTCGCCAGGACGCCGAGGAATATGCTGCCTGGCTGAATCGCCAGATCGACATTCATGATCCTTTGCTGCGTTCGCTGTACGTGGCTGGCCTGAATGCTGCCAAAGCGATGTATAAGGAATTTCCCAGCGGTCATGCCGGCCTGGTGGCTGGCCCGGACTATGCCTTCCCGCCGCGCATCTACTTCCGCGATGGCTACTGGACGGCCCAGGCGTTGATCGATACGGCGCCTGAACTGGTACGCAATCATTTGCTGCACCTGTCTGCCGGGGTGCACCCCAATGGCGAGTGCCCCAGTGGTGTCTTCGCCGCGCATCTGCTCAAGGAATGGCGCGCTCCGGCCAACTGCAACGCTGATTGGCTGGCAGACCATTTCGATTCGCCGTCTTTCTACATTTTGCTGCTCAATGACTATCTGACCACGACTCACGATTGGGCCTTGCTCGATGAAGTGCCGCAAGAAATCAATCCACGCCTGCGCTGGCCGAAACAAACCATTGGTCAGCGGGCCGCCACGGTCATTCGCTACCTGATCAGTCTGGATAAAGATGGCGATGGATTGATCGAGAAACCCTACAAGGCCAATGACTGGGCCGACAATATCGACCGTTCCATCTGGGTGGGGTACGATCAGGCGCTCTACATTGCCGCGCTCAAGGCTTATGCCGGGCTGTGCCCGCGTCTCGAAGGGGCGGATGCCAGCGACCGCTATCTCAAGCTGGCTGATCAGGCCCTGGCTGGGATGCGCCGCGAGCTGTGGGATGAAAAGCTGGGTTATTTCGTCAATTACCGCCGCCCCGAGTTTACCGAGAAAAACCTGTCGGTGGATACTCTGGTGGCGCTCTATTACCACTTGCTGAATGAAAACGAGACGCAGCGCATCTTGCAGGCCGCGGATCGTCTGCTGCGGGCCAGCCAGAATACCGAGCAGCCCTACGGCGATTACGGACTTCTGTGCGCATACCCGATCTACTCCAACCCCGAGGATCTGTTCGATAAATCGGCCAGCCCCTTCTGCTATCACAATGGCGCAGATTGGCCGTACTGGAACGGCATGCTGGCTGACGTTTTGCTCGAGCGGCATGACCCTGCCGCACTCGATGTTTTGACCCGCTGGTGGGTTTATGGTTTGGAGCAAGGCTGGCTGACACCGGTAGAGTATTACTCCCCGGCTTACCCGGTGGGGGGCATGCTGCAGGGATGGAGCAGTATGCCTGCGGCTACTTTATGGCGTAAACTCTCCCTGGTGAAGGAGCTGATCCATGAAAAATGAATTTCCATTACCGACTTCGGCCCCGCAGGGAGTGCACTGCACGCAGCCTACCCCTCCGACGCTGGAATTCACGGCTTCGCAGGGCGAACGCTTCACGGTAACTGCGCTTGAAGAGGACATTGTGCGTGTTACCTTCACCCCAGAAGGCGCTCCGCGCCTGGGGCGCACCTGGCTGGTGCTGGGCAAGAATGGCCAAATGCCCGAGGCGGGCCGCGACCGAAATGATCTGACCGGTTTTTCTCTGCCGCCTGTACAGGTAGAACAAAACGATTCCTGCCTGGCCCTCAAGACCCAACGACTGCGGGTCGAGATTCAGCCGCAGACACTGGCTTTGCGCTGGTCCACAGCGGAAGGTACTTTGCTGGCCGCGGATGTCGAAAAGGTGCCTTACGTTTATGCTGCCGCCGGCGATGCGGTGGGGCACAATCTGCTCAGCCATCCTGACGAATATTATTATGGCTTTGGTGAAATATCCGGCCGGTTGAATAAAGCCCACAGCCACATTCTGCTCAAGAACATCGATAATCCGGGCTACAGTGCCAAAAACGGCAGTCCGCTCTACAAGTTGATCCCGTTCTACATCACCTATTCTCCACGGACTCATCAGGCCTTCGGGTTCTTCTACGACAATCTGGCTACGACCACTTTCGATCTCAACACCCACGCGGATGGACTGCCGGAACATCATCGCTATGCAGCCCAGGCCGGGGATATCGATTACTATTTCATCTACGGCCCGACGATGGCCGAAGTGATCGAAAAATTTACCCGTCTGACCGGGCGTATGCTCCTGCCGCCGCGTTGGAGCCTGGGTTACATGGGTTCGACCATGAACTATACCGAGGCTAAAGATGCTCAAACCCAACTGGCGAAATTTGGGCGGAACTGCGAGCATTACCAAATCCCCTGCAACCTGTTCCACCTTTCTTCCGGCTACACTTTGGGCGAGGATGGCAAACGCTACGTGTTCCACTGGAACCGCAGCCGGGTTCCCGACCCGCAGGCCATGGTGGATGATTTCCATGCGCACGGCATTCGTCTGGCGGCCAATATCAAGCCGGCCCTGCTGACCACTCATCCGCGTTTCGAGGAGGTGCGTCAGTTGGGTGCCTTCATCCGTGAACCTGGAACGGACCAGCCGCAGCTTTTCCCCTTCTGGGGCGGCATCGCGGCGGCACTCGATTTCACCAATCCGGCGGCTGTCGCCTGGTGGAAGAAAAATGCCAAAGAGCAATTGCTTGATTATGGCATCGACAGTACCTGGAATGACAACAATGAATTCGAAGTGCAGGAGGGCGAAGCTCGCTGTCTGGGCTTTGGTGAGGAATTCCCGGTCAAATATGCCCGGCCGCTGCAAACCTTGCTGATGATGCGTACCTCGTATGCGGCCCAGCTTGAGCAGCACCCGAATGAGCGGCCGTTCTTGATCTCCCGCTCGGGCTGTGCCGGGATGCAGCGCTACGTGCAGACCTGGTCCGGGGATAATTTCACTTCGTGGCAGACCCTGAAGTACAACATCCCGATGGGATTGGGGTTGAGCCTCTCAGGGGTGCCCAACACAGGGCACGACGTGGGCGGTTTTGCCGGTCCGCGGCCTTCGCCAGAGCTGTTCGTGCGCTGGGTTCAGAACGGCATCTTCCATCCGCGTTTCACCATTCATTCCTGGAAGATCCTCTTTGGTGCCAATGAACCGTGGATGTTCCCCTCGGTTTTTCCGATCATTCGCGAAACCATCCAGTTCCGTTACCGCCTCATGCCCTACCTCTATAATTTGCTGGTCGAAGCGGCCGCCACCGGCCATCCGATCATTCGCCCGCTGGTGTACAGCTTCCCGGATGACCCGCATTGTCTGGAAGAATCCTTCGATTTCATGCTGGGGCCGTCTTTGCTGGTGGCATCAGTGGTAGCGCCGTGGGTGCGCCACCGCCAGGTTTATTTGCCGGCCGGGCAGGACTGGGTCGATTTCTATACAGGCGCGCGTTACTCAGGCGGGCAGACCATTACGGCTGCTGCTCCCCTCAGCCACCTGCCGCTCTTCGTGACCGCTGGTACCATGATCCCTATGGGCGAAGTCGTGCATCCGCGCTTTCACGCGTCGGATGACGTCCGCAAGATTCTGGTCTTCCCGACTGCCGGCACAGGCGCAGGCAGCCTCGATCTGCACGAAGATGATGGCGAGACCCTGGCTTACCAGCGCGGTGAAACGACCTGCGTACAGATTCACGGCGAATACAGCGCTGCCAGCCTCAAATTCTCGGTGGAACTGGCCCCTTACGAATACTCTTTGCCCTACTCAGAGCTGGAATTCATTCTGCCCCCTGGCGAGACCCGGCGAGTGGAAATGACCGGGCTGAAGAAGCAATGGCAGGATGAAGCGGGCCAGACCCACTTCACCTGGGCAATTCCGCAGCGGAGGCACTGACATGGGGACATTTGCTGATCGCTATTTTGCCAATGATCCCGCCCAGCTCAAACTGGCGCGGACGCTTTACCAGGGGGCGGCTCAGTTACCGCTGGTGTGCCCGCATGGGCATGTCGACCCGCATCTCTTTGCGGATACCGATTACCATTTTGGTAATCCGGTCGAGCTGATGATTTTGCCTGATCACTACGTGCTGCGCGTTTTGCATTCACATGGGGTGGATTATGCTGACCTGGGCATTCCTGAAGTAGGAAAACCGGCACCGCAGCGCGATCCGCGCGGAGTGTGGCAGATCTTTGCCGATCACTTCTACCTGTACGCGGCTACCCCGACTGGCATCTGGATTCAGAATGAGTTGACCGACGTCTTTGGCATTGCCGAGCCACTGAATGGGCGTAATGCTCAGGCAGTGTACACTGCCGTACAGCAGGCGTTGAGTGGGGCCGATTTCACTCCGCGCAAACTTTATAATCGTTTCAATATCACCGTGCTCAGCACCACCGATGGCGCCAGTGATGATCTGGCCCTGCACCGACAGATCAAGGCTTCTGGCTGGGAGGGGCACATCCTGCCCACTTTCCGGGCGGATACGATTGTCAACATCGATGCGGCTGCCTGGGTGGGTGAGGTGGAAAAGCTGGGGTCTGCCAGTCACATCCAGATCGGCTCATACGCGCAATTTATCCAGGCGGTGGAATCACGGCGCGCCTGGTTTGTCGAGAATGGGGCCACGGCTACTGATCTGGCGGTGGTCGAAGCCATCACTGCCGATGTACCTGCGGCGGAAATGGAACGGCTCTTCCAGAAGGGGCTGGCCCGTTCCATCACTGCAGCAGAAACCAACCGTTTCATTTCAGGAATGCTGATGGAACTGGCACGCATGAGCAGTGAAGACGGGCTGGTAATGCAGCTACACGTGGGCAGTCTGCGCAATCATGACCGCGCGCTCTTCGAAAAATATGGCCCTGATCTGGGCGCGGACTTCCCGATCACAGTGGAGTTTACCCGCGCGCTGCAGCCGCTGCTCAACCGCTATGGCAATCACCCGAACTTCCATCTCATCCTGTTTACGCTGGATGAAGCAACCTATTCCCGCGAGCTGGCCCCGCTGGCCAGTTACTACCCGGCTGTCAAACTGGGCCCGCCCTGGTGGTTCCACGATAACCTGAATGGAATGCAGCGTTTCTTTGAACAGGCTGTCGATTCGGGCGGGCTGTTCAACACGGTGGGCTTCAATGATGATACCCGTGCCTTTCTTTCCATCCCGGCCCGGCATGACGTCTGGCGTCGTGCTGGCGCCAACTGGCTGGCCGGCCTGACCCTGCGCGGGGTGGTGGAAGAGAACACGGCTGAAATGATGATGAAGGCACTTTCCTGCGGATTGGCCCTGCAGGCTTACAAGCTGGAAGAATATGCGCCGAAGGAAGCGAGATTGGCATGAAAAAAGAAGAACTATACAGGATGTATGATTTTACCGGTCAGACCGCGGTGATCACCGGTGGGGGCGGGGTACTCGGCGGTGAAATGGCCGTGACCCTGGCCTGGATGGGGGCCAACGTGGCCATTCTCGACCGCTGTGCGACCCTCAATGAACAAATTACCACAGCAGCAGCCGGCGCACCGGGCCAGCTGACCCTGATCCACTCGGATGTACTGGATACCCACGTATTGCAGGAATCCGCAGACGAGGTCGAACGAGCCTTTGGCAAAGTGGATATTCTCATCAATGCCGCCGGCGGGAATCATCCTTCCGCGACCACCACGGCTGAAAAATCTTTCTTTGACTTGCCCACTGATGCTCTTAAATTTGTCTTTGATCTGAATTTGCTGGGCACGATCCTGCCTTGCCAGGTCTTTGGCCGGCAGATGGCTGAAACAAAAAGCGGTGCCATCCTGAACATCTCTTCCATGAACGCTTTCCGCCCGCTGACCCGCATTCCGGCCTATTCGGCCGCCAAAGCTGGGGTGAGCAATTTTACCCAGTGGCTGGCGGTGCACATGGCGCAGGAGTATTCCCCTGCCATCCGTGTGAATGCCATTGCTCCAGGTTTTTTGCTCGGCGAACAGAATCGTTTTTTGCTCACCGACGCGCAAACCGGTGAGCTGACCCCGCGCGGACGTACCATTCTGACCCATACCCCCATGAACCGCTTTGGCAATCCCGACGATCTGCTGGGGGCGGTATTATGGCTGCTTTCCCCGGCGGCGGCTTTCGTCACTGGGGTGGTCATTCCCATCGATGGCGGTTTTGCGGCGTTCAGTGGTGTGTAGTCAAAGGAGTGCACGATGACGGCGCTGTTAACTGAGGCAGAAGTCCAACAAAAGGTTCACGAAGGTCTGGCGGCGCTGCCGCTGCAGGGTAAACGTGTGCTGGTCATTATTCCTGACCCGACCCGTACCATGCCGCTGCCGCTCTTCTTCCGCAGCATCGTGGCCTCTCTGCGCGGACGGGCCAGCCAGGTCGATTTTTTGGTAGCGCTGGGTACGCACCCGCCTTTGAGCGAAGCGGAGTTATTGAAGCTGGTGGGCCTGAGCGCGGCTGAAAAGGCACAGGCTTATCCCGACGTTCATCTCTTCAACCATGCCTGGCAGGATGCCAGTGCACTGACCCAGGTGGGCGAGATCAGCGCAGAGCAGGTAGCCGAGATTAGCCGCGGCATGCTGCATCAGAGTGTACCGGTGCGTTTGAACAAGCTCATTCTGGATTATGACCACCTGTTGGTATGCGGCCCGGTCTTCCCGCATGAGGTGGTGGGCTTTTCAGGCGGCAACAAATATTTCTTCCCTGGCATTGCCGGTCCGGATATCATCGATCTCAGCCACTGGCTGGGAGCGCTGCTGACATCTTTTGAGATCATCGGTACCAAGAATACCCCGGTGCGCCAACTGATCGATCTGGCGGCTTCATTTATTCCGCGGCCGCGTTCGGCCATTTGTGTGGTCGATACTCCTGAAGGGGTGGCAGGTGTTTTCTGCGGTACCCCAGAAGCAGCCTGGGCGCAGGCTGCAGATCTCTCGGCCCAGGTGCACATCCGCTGGGTGGACCATCCTTACGAGACGGTGCTTTCGGTTATGCCGGCCATGTACACCGAGATCTGGACGGGGGCCAAAGGAATGTACAAAATGGAACCCGTCGTGGCAGATGGCGGCGAGGTGATCATTTATGCCCCGCACATCCACGAGATCAGCGTGGTGCATGGGGCATATCTGCACCGCATCGGCTATCATGTTCGGGATTATTTCTTGAAACAACCCGGTAAATTCGACGACATCCCCGGTGGGGTGCGGGCACACTCGACGCACTTGCGCGGGGTGGGCACTTACGACCCGGTAACCGGCATCGAAAAACCGCGCATTCGTGTGACCCTGAGTACGGGCATCAGCGAGGCGGAGTGCCGTTCGGTTAACCTGGGCTACCGCGACCCGGCCTCGATCAACGTGGAAGAGTGGCTGCAGCGTCAGGACGAGCACCTGCTGGTGGTGCCGCGCGCTGGTGAATTCCTGTATCGATTGAAGCCAAAGGGGGCAGGATGTTCTTGATCGTGATGGGGGTTTCAGGCTGCGGCAAATCGACCATTGGCAAGAGCCTGGCTGAGGACCTGGGCTGGCCTTTCTACGATGGTGATGATTTTCACCCGGCCGAGAACGTAACCAAGATGAGCCAGGGTATTCCCTTGACGGATGCTGATCGCGCCGGCTGGCTGGCGGCATTGGCCCGGCTGATCCGCGGTTCGCTGCAAAAGGGGCAATCCGGCGTGCTGGCTTGCTCCGCCCTCAAGCAAAAATACCGTGATGAACTGACTGTGGACCCCAACCAGGTGAAATTCATTTACCTGAAGGGGGATTATGCCCTCATCAAGGCGCGTATGGAAGCTCGTCCTGGCCATTATATGAAACCGGGCATGCTCGACAGTCAATTCGCGGCTCTTGAGGAACCGACGGATGCCCTGACGGTCGATATCCGCCACACGCCGCAGGAAATTTTGGATTTCATCAAAAAACAACTGGGCCAGAAATAGAAAATTGCTAAAAATCGACTCTGGATCGCTCCGCAGCAGCTAACGCGGAGCGATTTTTTGGCAGAAAATTGTCCGTTTCTTGGGAAAATTACGATTACAATAAAGACTTCGCAGTTTTGATCTTGCTAAATTGAGGTTCATTCTATGTCCACCCCGTCCCATTCGAGCACTTCTACCGGTACCAATCGCGGTTACTGGTTTGCTTTTTTAAGTGCGCTCATTCTTTCGACTACCGGTATTCTCATTCGTTATTTAACCAAGACGTATGCTCTCCCGGCTCTGATCCTGGCTTTTTGGCGTGATATTTTCGTCATTTTGCCGCTGGGGATCATTTTACTGATCGTCAAGCCTGCTTTGCTCCGGCTGCCGCAGCGGTTTTTGCCGCTGCTGGTGATTTATGGCCTGGTGCTGGCCCTGTTCAACTCCACCTGGACCCTGTCGGTGGCGATCAATGGTGCGGCCGTGGGCACCGTATTGTGCTACAGTTCGGCAGCGTTTACGGCATTGCTGGGCTGGTGGTTCCTGAAAGAGAAACTGGGCTGGGGCAAGCTGGCGGCCGTGCTGCTCAGCTTGTTGGGTTGTTTGCTGGTTTCGGGAGCGCTGTATGCCTCTTCCTGGCAGGCAAACCTGCTGGGAATCGTCACGGGAATCGGCACCGGGTTGTGCTATGCCGTCTATTCGCTGATGGGACGGTCGCTTTCACAAAAGGGGCTCAACCTGTGGACGATGCAGTTTTACACTTTTGGTTTCGCAGCCGTCTTCTTGCTGCTGTTTAATCTGTTTTCGCACGGTGCTTTGCCGGGTACCGCCGCAAACATGAGCCAGATGATCTGGGCTTCTCTCGATTGGAAGGGCTGGCTGGTGCTCTTCCTGCTGGCTGCCGGGCCGACCCTGCTCGGCTTTGGCACTTATAACCTCAGTCTCTCCTACCTGCCTTCCAGCGTGGCCAATTTGATCGTGACCCTCGAGCCGGTATTTACCACCATCATGGCTTACTTCCTGTTCGGCGAAACGCTGACCGCTTTGCAACTGGGGGGAGCGGCGCTGATCGTGGGCGGGGTGGTGCTCATCCGCGTTACCGAAGGAATGCACGACCGCCGCGTTCGAGCTTAAACAATAAACGCTTGCCGATCGAAAGAGGGCAAGCGTTTTTCGTTTAATGGGCTTTAGCCTGTCGAGCGAGCGAAGCGAGGGAGACAAAAAACCACCCGCTAAGCGGGTGGAGACAAGAGGTTAAACCAAGAAACCACCTAAGAAGCTAGAATAGTGATTGTTCAAGCCACTACCGA
>JAAZOQ010000199.1 GCA_012797695.1 Anaerolineaceae bacterium
CTGCCGCGCGAGGCTGGCGACCGCATGGCTGCTTCGTACATCAATTTCTATCTGTGCAACGGCGGGGCCGTGGTGCCGACCTTCGACGATCCGCACGATCATCTGGCTCTGGCTGAATTGCAGAAGTTACTGCCCGAACGCAAGGTGGTGGGTGTACCGGCCCGCGAAATTCTGCTTGGCGGCGGCAACATTCACTGCATTACCCAGCAGCAGCCGAAAGCATAACTTTGCTTCAAAAAAACGAGGGCACCCTTACGGTGCCCTCGAATTATTTCTGCTGAAAATTACAGCACACCGGCGTCTTGCAGTTCGTGGTGCAGATCGGCGGATGAACGGAATAAAATAGTGTTCAGTCCCACTGAACGGGCGGCATCGACGTTTTTCTGCACGTCGTCAGTATAGATGCACCGGTGTGGGTCCAGATCGTAGCGTTCCAGCAAAATGCGGTACAGCCGCGGATCGGGCTTGGCAACCTTTTCGATGCCCGAAATGACCATGCCGTTCAGCCGGTCGAAGAAGGGGTGCAGGGAGCGCGTCAGGGCGAATTTATCGGCATTCCAGTTGCTCAAGCCGTAGACCGGGTAGCCGGCTGCCTGGATCTCCTGGATCATTTTGATGTTGGCATCGAAGGTAACCCCCAGGGTCTCTACCCAGCGTTCATCGAACGTGCGAATGAGGTCGGCGCGTTCCGGGTAGCGCCGGCACATCTCAGCAATGCCCATCTCGAAGGGATATCCTTCATCGAAGCTGTGATTCCATTCGCTGAAGTGGATGTCTTGCAGCAAACGGGCAATCTCGGTATCGTTGGGGAGAATCTTGCGGTAAAGATAATAGGGGCTCCAGTCGATGAGCACACCGCCGAAGTCGAAGATGACTGCCTGAACGGAATTCATGAACCAATCCTTATTTTGAAGTGAAACTTTTCAATTTTATCTTAAATTCAGGCAGCGTCGATGCGGGAATAATAGACTCCCACCAACCGGTACAATCCCCAGACGATCAGCCAGTTGAGCGCAAAAATGAGGAATAGCGTAAAGAGGCTGCCTCTCAGGTTGGCTCCCAGCCATACGAGTGCAGTCAGGGCTACGCCCAGCAGGATGCCGCCGGCGCTGATCTGTGGAACGGAGCCGTCGAGTAGCCGGTTGCTGCGCGCGTGGCGGATCACGTCGAAGGCGGCGGACAGAGCGGTCTGTGCGGTGAGTCCCGGCAGCAGTACCAGAAAGAACCCCAGCGGCACGTTGGCAATTCCCATCCCGACCCCCGCTCCCAGCAGGCTCAAGAGAACCGTACCTGCCAGACTGCTGAGCATTCCGTAGAGGACGACCTGCCCCCCAGCAATCGGGAGCTGCCGCAGCACAGGCCAGCCGGCCAGATCACTGCGCAGTCGCTGGCTGGTAACCCGTCCAACCCCGATCACCCAGAAGATCAGAGCAATACTGCGGCCGGCCAAATTGGGCAAAAAGGCGACCCACAGGGGGATGGCGAATACGGTGATCCAGTTGAACACAGTTGACACGTTCACCGTGCGCCAGGATTCCACCAGGTCCTTCCAGATCAGGGCTTTCCCGCCCAGTCCGATGGGCAATCGCGCGGATTCGTGGCCGACGCCCAGTTTCTTCTGGGTACGGCGCAGGTTGAGGTAATCGGTCATGCCATAGCGAATGGCATTATTGGTCAGTTCCACTTCGTGGGTTTCCTGTATGGCACGGGTGAGGTTGAAGTTGTTCGAGAAAAATGCCAGCAGCAGCCAGGCAGAGAGTGCACAGCCCCATACCACCAACGCGGTGGCATTGCTCATGCCGCCGCTGAACCCCTGCTGTAGCGGTTTCAGCAGCCAGGCGGTCATTCCAGATGGGTGGGTAAAGGCTGCTGTCGTCAGCCAGATGCCCAGCGCCAGCACAACGGCATTGACCGGCCAGGCCAACCCGCGGATTTCACGATCTTTTTGCAAACGCAGTATTCCGACACCCCACTGCAGGCTGAACAGGGTCAGTTGCAGCGGCAGCAGCGCCATCAAAGGGCGCAGTCCATAGATGGTGTATTCGGGCAGGCGTTCAGCGCTGATCGGGCCGCTCATGGTGATCTCGGCCAAAGAAAAGCCCAGTACCAGGGTCAGCAGCCAGAAGGGCAACGCATTCTGCAGCCACGGCATCCAGAACCAGCGCAGCACGATGCGCCGGCGGCTGACGGGCGATTGTCCAAGCAGCAAGGCATCTGTTTCATTGAAAATGGCAGGGCTGCGCCGGCAGGCCTGATTCATGCCAAAAAGCCACCAGCTCGCCAGGATGAGAACCAGCACCCCAATGGCCGCCTGCTCAGGCTGCCCGGGTAGGATAGCTTGCAAGACGATTGCTCCACCGCTGGCCAACAGGGTCAGCGTTAAAAAGATCCAGATACTGAAAAAAATGATCAGGTAGATCAAATAAGCGCGGTTGACCACGGATTGGTCTTTGCGGTCATAAGAGACCAGCGATAACCAGAACCCCAGTTCGCTCTCTTCCTGGCGGGTGCGCAGCCAGTGGATGACGTTTCGCTCATTCAAC
>JAAZOQ010000200.1 GCA_012797695.1 Anaerolineaceae bacterium
AACGCTGAAAAAGCTAATAAAGGGCTGCTGGATGGGATTCCGCTGAGCTTTCCGGCGCTGGCACAGGCACAATCGATCCAGGATCGCGCGGCACGGGTGGGTTTCGACTGGAAAGAAATCGAACCAGTGGTGCAGAAAGTGATCGAGGAGTTCAATGAGGTCAAGACGGCCCCGAACGATGAAGAGCGTGCCAAGGAACTGGGCGATCTGCTGTTCGCGGTGGTGAATCTGGTGCGCTGGTATCACGTGGACGCAGAATCCGCGCTACGAGGAACTAACGTCAAGTTCCGGCGCCGGTTTGCTTACATCGAGCAAAAATCGCAGGAACTGGGCAAGCCAATGCAGGAGATGTCCCTCGACGAAATGGATGGCTACTGGAACGAAGCCAAAAAGCTGGAAAAATAACTCTGCTTACTGGCCAACGCGCCAGTGCTTAACGAAATTGATTTGAAAATCAGATTCAGGGGAACTCTTCCAGGGGGTATCGGTCTGTCGGCGCAGTTCGGGGATGCGCTGCAGCGCGGCTTCCCCTGAAAGTCCGTGGCGGACGAGATAGCAGCCGACTACGGTGCCGGTGCGGCCCACACCCCCAACGCAATGGAGGTAAACTTTCTTGCTGGCGGTCAGGTTTTGATCGATCAGATTCAGGATATCCATCATCATTTCTTCGCCGGGAATGTCGTAGTCGACAATTGGAAAGCTGTAGCGTTTGACGGAAAGGTTGTATTCTCCCGCTTCCTGAGTCAACATGCCCTTATAGGGGAAATAAACGTCGCTGTGCTGAGTCAAATCCACGAAGCAGGTGATACCGGCACGCAATAAAGACTGAATCTTCAAACGGCCGACATTTTCGTCTGGTGAGCTGGGGTAGGCGCCGGCTGCAAACTGGTTTTCGAGCACCCAATATGAATCTACGTTGGGGATAGCGGTCATGTTTTGTCTCCTAAAAGGAATGGGTCAGTGCCGTTTGACCTTTTTGGGGGTAACGTAGCGGCGCCGGTATTGCAAGAGTAAAACCAGCAAGAGAAACTGGTAAATCGCGAAAGCAATGGTCGAGAACTGATCGAAATAAAAGGTCAACAAATTGACCGCGGTCAGAGTAACCAGCAGATCAAAAATCCCTAGCCAGGTGGCCATCTCTTCGTGATGCGTAAAGAAACAGATACCACTGGCCAGCGCGATCAATCCCATTATACCTTCGAGCAGAATTTGTACCTCGAACCAGTTCATGCCGCCGGCATCACGGATGAGCCTGTTTTGGGTGAATTGTTCGGCCAGAAGCTGGAATTGCTGCGCATCGTGAGTGCTAAGAAACATCACGGTCTGTGAGACCAGGGCCCAGCCTGCCCAAAGCAGCAGACCCAGGATCACAATGCGGCGTAGATTCTGCCGGGTCAACCAGCGCGATTCAAAACGCCGATAAGAGGCTTGAATACGTTCGACCAGAGTAGGGTCGTGGGGAGCAAGCTGGGGGCGCTGCTGGAGAAAGGTTTGCAGGCTTAGCGCCAATCCACGGAGCTGATCGTCGCTGCAATCTGCAAGGACTTCCTCCAAACGAGCGTTCAATTGTTTGAAC
>JAAZOQ010000201.1 GCA_012797695.1 Anaerolineaceae bacterium
CCGCTACCGACATGAAGATGCCAGCATCTTCCATGGCGGCCACCGCATTCGAGAATACCCGGGCATCACAACCCTCGACCTCAGGGCAGCCCCAACTGTTGTTGACGATATTCGCCCCCTTGGCAGGAACGCCATCAGTGAAAGCATTGCCGCTCTGCGGATAGGGAGCCAGCATGAACTGCATGCAATTCAGATACTTGGCCGGGTTGCCCAGATTCCGGGCCAGATTGACACAGCCAATCCACTGCGCATCGGGAGCAACGCCCAAATTCTTGCCGGTGATCAGTGCCAGCGTGGCCGTGCCATGCCCGCCTGCGTCCGTGGGATAGATCGAGTGATTCCAAGGATCGAGCCAGTCGTAATCGCCGGAGCCGTCTCGGCCACGGTAGGTATCCTTAACCTCTGGATGATAGCCATCCACGCCAGAATCCGTCTGGCCAATGACAATACCTTTGCCAGTCACAGCCAACTCGTCATGCACCTCATCCACCTTGATCATTTTCATGTTCCAGGTGGGCGTGACCGGCTGGTTGACTTCATCCGTATTCGTCACCGGCACCGTGGAATGCAAAGGACGCAGTTCGGGGCTTTGCAGAATGCGATCCACGTCACTGCGGTGCTGCAGAATCATCGTCCGATATGGTCCGGCTTCTACCTCAATGGCATTGACCAGATAATAAGGGGTATAGCTGGCATGCCACCGATCCAATTGCTGGCGGAGATCCTGCTGAGATGAATCTGCAGTCTGCACCAGCAACTGATAAACGGCGGCGCGCCGCTCGTCTACATTCTGAATCTGGTTAACCTGAGATAAATCTGCCTGCTGCTTCATTACGATGAAAATCTTATCGCCAAAGAAGCCCGGTTGGCCCCACAGAAAGTAAATGGCAGCAACGACAGCCACAGCCACCCCGGTAAAGATCAGGTTCATTTTGATGTTCAGACGAATTTTATCCGCCACCTTGACGTAAGCCACCGACAGGATCACGAAGAAAAGCATAACGCCCATCGAAGTCCAGGCAGATCGGAAAGCCCACTCAATAACCTCACCGGGAGCGCTGCCAATCACCAGCGACAGCTCATCCGCATCATACCAGAGCAGCGGCAGCACCAGAAGCAAGCCGCTCAGCGCCCCAATGCCAATGCGGGACTTCTGAGCATCGCCTCGCCCCAGAATAGCCATCGAGGTCAAAAGCCAGGCCGCCGCCGTCAGCACAATCAGCATCAGAGGCTGAATGCCATTCAGTGCCACCGCATTGGTAGTCAGGACCATGAACAGCAGAACTGCCCAGCCATCCAGAAAGAAATCGCCGCGCGAAATCTCACGTGCCGGCGTTTGGGTATATTGAAAGAGTGAAGGATAAATGATCTCGACAAACAACAATCCCCAAAAAACGCCTTCAACCAAATACAGCAGGGTATCATCGAGTGAACCAAGAGCTCCCCAAAGCACCCACGGGATCAAGGCCAGTCCGCCCAGCATAACATAAATGCCCCACACCCCCCCTTTGAGGTTTTTCTCGGCGAGAAAAGTGACCGGATGCCGTTGATGAATAAAGATCAGGATCGAAGCAAAAATCGCGAAAGTCAGAATTTCAAAAGCGGCTACCTGCTGCTGATTGGTAATGAAAAGCAAGCGCACCGGCACCAAAGCCAGGTTAAGAATAGCCGCCATGAACCAGACATGAAAGATCTGTTTCAGGCGCGGCGTTTTTGCCACCGCATAAGCAATCCATAACCCTACAAACAAGAACAGGGAGATGAGGCCATGCACATAGATGCGGATATCGGGTAAAGTGGTCGAACTCTGGAACAGGCTCTGTTCCACTGACCAGGACAGGAACAGATCAATAAAGGAAAGCAAAAGGATGGCAATCGAAAATAAAATCATAGCGGCTTTGGCTTTGC
>JAAZOQ010000202.1 GCA_012797695.1 Anaerolineaceae bacterium
ACAGGTGTACATCTTGAAGAAAGAAGAAGGCGGACGCCACAAACCATTCTTCAGTGGGTATCGACCGCAGTTCTACATCCGGACAATGGATGTGACGGGATCGGTGAAGCTGCCGGAAGGGGTAGAGATGGTGATGCCGGGTGATGATGTGACGATGGAATGTGATCTGATCATCCCGGTGGCGTTGGAGCAGGGTTCAAAGTTTGCTATTCGCGAAGGTGGTCTGACGGTTGGCGCCGGTGTGATCACTAAAATCTTGGCATAGGTAGAGTTATGATGGCAAAACAAAAAATTCGAATTCGTCTGAAAGCTTATGATCACCGCGTACTCGATCAATCCGCCAAGCGGATTGTCGAAACTGCGGAACGCAGCGGGGCACAGGTTGTTGGTCCAGTCCCCCTTCCGACACGTGTTGAGCGCTTCACTGTTCGTCGTTCAGCATTCATCGATAAAGATTCGCACGAACATTTCGAAGTCCGTACGCACAACCGTTTGATTGATGTCCTCGATCCAGATGCCAAGACCATTGATATGCTGATGCGTCTGAATCTACCGGCTGGCGTGGATATCGAGATCAAGATCTAAATTATTACCGACGGATTCGTATTTTTGTATCGGTAGATCACCTTAAAAACTGGTAATACACTGGCTATTTACTGCGTTTCGCGGTAAAATAGTTCGGTTTTGGATATCGCAAGATATCCGAGAGGCAACTCAAGAGCGACTGTGTAGGCGCACGCGACAAAACTACCAGTGACGCAGCAAGTCGCTGACTGAGTTGTACAGGGATGATGCAACCTAGCCCAGGTTGACAGTCTCTATACAAATACTTTAAGGAGTACAACTGAAATGTTAAAAGGGCTGATCGGGAAGAAAATCGGCATGACCCAGATTTTCGATGAAAATGGCGCGGCATTACCTGTCACGCTCATCGAAGCTGGGCCATGCTTCGTTACCCAGATTCGCACGGTTGAGAAAGAAGGTTACTCAGCCGTTCAATTGGGTTACGAAGAGGTCAAACCGAAACGTTTGACGAATGGTGAGATTGGTCACCTCAAACGTTCCAACCTGCCCCCACTGAAATACCTGCGCGAATTTCGAGCTAAAGAGGTCGAAGTTAAAGAAGGCGATAAGCTGGACGTAGCGGTATTTGTGGTTGGCGAGAAGGTGGATGTCTCAGGTACGAGCAAAGGGAAGGGTTTTGCTGGGGCCGTGAAACGCTATCATTTCCGTGGTGGACCGAAAACACATGGTCAATCCGATCGATTGCGTGGGCCAGGCTCTCGTGGTTCAACGACCACTCCAGGTCGTGTCTACAAGGGTACTCGTGGGGCAGGTCACATGGGCAGTGACGCTGTAACCGCACAAAATCTTAAGGTCGTCCTGGTCGATGCCGAGCGCAACGTGATCGGCGTAAATGGTTCTGTTCCGGGTGCACGTGGCGGCCTGGTCGTGATTCGTGAATCACGCAAACAGTAAGCATTGAGAATCATTTACCTGGACTAAGGGAGCTAATGACTATGGAAGTTGATGTCGTAAACATGGAAGGCAAAAAGGTCAAGACCGTGGAATTACCGGCCGAGATCTTCGAAGCCCCAATTATTGTTGATCTGATGCACCAGGCATTTGTTCGCCAAATGAATAATGCCCATCTGGGTACGCATGAGACCAAGACCAAGAGCTTTGTCTCTGGTGGTGGCCGCAAACCCTGGCGACAAAAAGGGACTGGCCGCGCCCGTCAGGGCTCCACGCGCTCTGCGCAGTGGTCCCGTGGCGGTAAGATTCATACTCCCCACATGCGCTCGTACGTGGTTTCGATGCCGCGCAAGATGCGTCAGGCTGCTTTGCGCTCGGCTTTGTCGAGTAAAGCTGCTGAGAATCAGATCGTGGTGGTTGATGAATTGAAACTGGCCGAACCCAAGACCCGCCTGATGGCTGGTGCTTTGAATAATTTAGTCGGTGAAGCGAGCGCTTTGGTGCTGATCCCGGGAACGGAATCCTTCGAAGACGTGATTCGCTCGACCAGAAATATTCCAGACGCAAAAGTGCTGCACGCGGGCTATTTGAATATCCGCGACCTGCTGGTCTTCGATAAAGTATTGTTGCCAGTGGCAGTGCTCGACGTGATCAAAGCGAATCTGGGATAGGTAGGAGATAAAAATGAGCACGATTTATGAAGTACTCCACCGCCCTATTGTGACTGAGAAGTCAAACTATCAGGTAAACCGCCTGCATCAGTATGTTTTTGAAGTTGCCGCGGATGCAAATCGCACCCTGGTGAAAGATGCAGTTGAACTCCTCTTTCATGTAACAGTTGTACGGGTGAACATTATCAATGCTCCTGCGAAGCGGGGCCGCAACGGCCGTAATCGCCGTGTCGACATCAGCAATGCGGGGTATAAGAAAGCAATCGTCACCCTGAACCCGGAAGATCGAATTCCGTTATTTGAAGGGGTTGAATAATGACGATTAAGATTTATAAACCAACGACACCCAGCCGCCGTGGAATGACCGGGTACACCTTTGATGAAATCACCAAAGACACCCCGGAACGGTCGCTGATTGTTTTACGAAAAGCCCATGCCGGTCGTAACAATTATGGTCGTGTTACGGTCCGCCACCAGGGTGCTGGCCAGCGCCAGTTCGTCCGTATCGTCGATTTCAAGCGCAAGAAGCTGGATATTCCAGCGAAAGTGGCTGCCATCGAGTACGACCCGAACCGCACGGCACGCTTGGCTTTGCTGGTCTATGCTGACGGCGAGAAGAGCTATATCATCGCCCCGCTGGGCCTCAAAGTGGGTGATACTGTCATGTCCGGCCCGAATGCAGAAATTCGTCCCGGCAATTGTTTACCAATCTCGAACATTCCGGTTGGTACCATGGTGCATAACATCGAGATGCGCGAAGGCAAAGGCGGTCAATTAGTGCGTTCCGCCGGTACTTCAGCCCAGTTACTGGGTAAAGAGGGTGATTACGCTCAGGTGCGTATGCCTTCTGGCGAAGTCCGCCTGATCCGTCAGAAATGCTATGCTACTGTTGGCCAGGTAGGCAATACGGAACACAGCAATGTGAAACTGGGTAAAGCTGGCCGCAAACGTTTGATGGGTATTCGCCCGACCGTTCGCGGTACTGCAATGAGCCCACGCGACCATCCGCATGGTGGTGGTGAAGGCCGTCAACCTGCTGGTATGCCGGGTCCGAAGAGCCCCTGGGGTAAACCCACCCGTGGTTACAAGACTCGCCGCAACAAGGTCACCAACCAGTTTATTGTTCGCCGTCGCAATGCCGGTAATCGGTAAGATTGGTGAGTCAATATCTTAACCGAGAGAGAGGGACGATAATATGTCACGATCGCTTAAAAAAGGGCCGTTTGTAGCCCCTAAGCTGTTGAAAAGAATTGAGGCAATGAATGCCGCGGGTGAGAAAAAAGTCATCCGTACCTGGAGCCGGGCAAGCGTGATCTTCCCGCAGATGGTGGGGCATACCATTGCTGTGCATGATGGCCGACGGCACGTACCCATCTATATCACCGAAAATATGGTGGGACACCGTTTGGGCGAATTCGCTCCTACCCGTCATTTCCGCGGGCATACGAGTTCTGCCGATAAAGCCGCAGGAGCTAAATAACTATGGCCACTGATATCCGTGCTGAATTAAAGAATTGCGGTGTCTCTGCGCAGAAAGCGCGCCTGGTTATTGACTTGGTTCGGGGCAAGCCAGCTGTTGAAGCCTTGACTACCTTGAAGTTCACCAACAAAGTTGCCGCCTACCACGTGGGTAAACTGCTGGCTTCAGCAGTTGCCAACGCAGAAGAGAACTTCGGCCTCAGCCGCGAAGATCTGGTTATTTACAAGATCACGGCTGATGAAGCCCCCACCCGCAAGTGGCGCCGTTTTGGTGCCCGTGGTCGCTTCAAACCTTTGTTGCGACGGTCTTCTCACATCACAGTAGTACTGCGAGAGAAAGAGTAAAGTCAAGCGGGGCAGGTGAATAGCCGCCTCGATCGAGAAAGACACCAGGAGAAATTATGGGTCGTAAAATACATCCAATTGGTTTTCGTCTTGGAATCAACAAACCCTGGGAAGGGCGCTGGTTCGCCGAAGGTGGTGAATACCGCGATCAGCTCCATCAGGATTTGGTAATCCGCGAAATGGTCCGCAAGGAAGCAGATAAAGCAGGTATCTCGGCCGTTGAGATCGAGCGCTTCCCCGGTAAGGTAAAGGTAGTGGTTCACACTGCCAAACCCGGCATTTTGATTGGCCGCAAGGGTGATTCTGTCAAGAAAATCCGCACCGATCTTGAGGCTTTGACCGGCAAGAAAATCGATCTTGAGATCAAAGAGATCAAGAACCCGGATTGCGATGCTTATCTGGTGGCAGTGAATATTGCCGGACAGATCGAACGCCGTGTCAGTTATCGGCGCGCAATGAAACGTGCTTTGCAGCAGGCCATGCGCCAGGGCGCACTGGGCATCAAAGTCTCTGTGTCTGGCCGCTTGAGCGGTGCTGAGATGGCGCGTATCGTGTGGCTGCGTGAGGGACGTGTTCCTCTGCAAACCCTGCGTGCTGATATTGACTTTGCCCGCGCCGAAGCTTTGACCACTTATGGCCGCATCGGTGTCAAAGTCTGGGTATATAACGGTGAAGTTTTGCCGGGTGTGGAAGAGAAAGTTGAATCCACCGAAGGTGTGTACGTTAGCGAATAGACTCCACGCTGAGCAAAAAACTCACGTGAAACGAAAGAGGTAGCTGCTATGTTGATGCCAAAACGTGTAAAGTGGCGTAAAGCTCAACGCGGTCGCATGAGAGGGAAGGCTCTGCGCGGCGCAGATATGATCTATGGTGAATATGCCTTACAGGCGTTGGAGCCAGGCTGGGTAACTGCCCGCCAGATCGAAGCTGCCCGCCGCACCATCGTCCGCGCGATGAAGCGTCACGGTAAAGTATGGATCCGGATTTTCCCCGACAAACCATATACTCACCGTCCGCCCGAAACCCGTATGGGTAAAGGGAAAGGCGCCGTGGAGTACTATGTTGCAGTCGTGAAACCCGGAAGAATCGTGTTCGAGATCAGTGGTTTGGATCATGACGAGGCAATTGAAGCTTTGAATCAGGCCTCCTACAAGTTCTCGATCAAAACCAAGATTCTCTCTCGTCATGAGGGAGCAGGAGAGGCTGCATGAAAACTTCTGAGATTCGTCTTCTATCCACTGATGAAATCAAGACCAAGCTGGGCGACGCTCGGAACGAATTGATGAACCTTCGTTTCCAGATTGTTACCGGGCAACTGACCGATACCAGCCGTCTGAAGATCATCCGCCGACAGATCGCTGTTTACGAGACTATTCTCCGCGAACGCGAGCTCGGCAACGTATCGGAAGGTGCAAAATGAACGAACGACGTCGATTAACCGGTGTAGTCACCAGTAATCGGATGACCAAAACGGTCGTGGTGGTGATTTCGAGAACCTACCGCCATCCGTTGTATCGCAAGGTTGTCCACACCAGCCACAAAGTGAAAGCTCATGATGAACTGGGCTGCCACATTGGTGATGAAGTCACTGTTGTGGAGAGCGCTCCGTTCTCTCGTGAGGTGTGCTGGGTAGTTGAATCCATCGTCAAACGCGAGGGCAAGACCCTTGACCTCGCCGAGGAGGCGGTTCAATGATTCAGCATGAGAGTCGTCTAAAAGTTGCCGACAACACCGGCGCGCGTGAGCTGCTGGTGTTCCACATCGAGGGTGGTTCCACCCGCAAGTATGGTGGGGTGGGCGATATTGTGGTGGCCACTGTTAAATCTGCTGCCCCGCAGGGTTCCGTCAAGAAGAGTGAAGTGGTGAAAGCCGTGATCGTGCGCACCGCTAAAGAGTGGCGCCGCGAAGATGGTTCCACCATTCGCTTCGATGACAATGCGGCCGTGATTCTGGATACGGATGGTCAGAACCCCAAGGGCACCCGTATTTTTGGCCCAGTTGCCCGCGAGCTTCGTGAAAAAGGTTTCATGAAGATCATCAGCCTGGCACCAGAAGTGATCTAGGCCAGGAATCAGGAGCGATAAGATGAAAGTAAAAATTCGCAAAGGTGATCAGGTAGAAATCGTCACGGGCCGAACTGAAGACAAAGGCAAACGTGGTGAAGTGATCAAAGTGTTGCCTGAGGAACAGCGCATTGTGGTGCAGGGAATTAATATGCACACCAAACATCAGCGCCAGGTTCAATCTCAGGGCCGCACGGTCAATCCTGGAAAAATTCGTTATGAATCTGACATGAGCATTTCGAATGTCATGTTGGTCTGCAAAAAATGCAACAAACCGACCCGGGTCAGCCTGGTTCGTGAAGACAACAAGACCAAACGAATTTGCAAGAAATGCAATGCGGACTTGGACCTGTAGTCCAAGGCGGAGTAGATCAAGATGAATTATTTGAGAGAAAAGTACGTAAAAGAAGTATCTCCGGCCTTGATGAAAACATTGGAACTTACCAATGTGATGCAGATCCCTGCGATCAAAAAGGTCGTGGTCAATATCGGCCTGGGTGAAGCAATGGATAACCCCAAGGCTTTGGATGCGGCAGTTGCTGACTTGACCGCCATCACCGGGCAGAAACCCGTGATCACGAAAGCACGCAAGAGTATCGCGAACTTCAAACTGCGTGAAGGCCGCGCCATTGGTACTTCGGTTACCTTACGTGGCGACAAGATGTGGGCTTTCTTAGACCGTTTGATGAACATCGTGCTGCCCCGTGTGCGTGACTTCCGCGGTGTTTCAGATGAATCTTTCGACGGACGTGGGAACTATACCCTGGGTCTGCGCGAACAGATCATCTTCCCGGAAATTGAGTATGACAAAGTGGATAAAGTGCGCGGCATGGAAATCACCATTGTCACCAGCGCCACCTCTGACGATCAGGCTTTAGCATTACTGCAAATGCTTGGCATGCCTTTCAGGAAGGATTAGTATGGCGAAGAAATGCATGGAATATCGTGAACAACGGCGGAAGTATGATATTCAGGTTCGTAACCGCTGCAAGCGTTGTGGGAGACCACGTGGTTATATGCGCCGATTTGGCTTGTGCCGTATTTGCTTTAGAGAGTTAGCTCTCGAAGGCCAGATCCCCGGCGTGACCAAGTCATCCTGGTAGCGCCCATTCGGAGGAAGAAACATGAGTGTTAATGATCCAATTGCTGATATGTTGACCCGTATCCGGAATGGCGCCATGGCAGGCCAATCCGTAGTGGCTATGCCTAACTCCAAGATCAAGGTAGAAATTGCCCGCATCTTGAAGGAAGAAGGCTTCATCGAAGGGTATGAAGTAGTCGATGGCGAGAAAGTCTTTATCAAGACCTTGCGCATCAAGTTGAAATACGTGGGTGAACGCCGCCAACGGACTCCAGTGATCACCGGGCTCGAAAGAGTGAGCCGACCTGGACGTCGAGTTTACACACAAAAATCAGACATTCCCTGGGTGCTGGCTGGCATGGGTATTGCCATTCTGTCCACGCCAAAGGGTGTGATGACCGGCCAGAGAGCCCGCCAACTGGGTGTTGGTGGTGAATTACTCTGCAAGGTCTGGTAACCCGGTGGAATGAAGGAGGTTTGAAACGTGTCTCGTATAGGTCGGTTACCAGTTACAGTTCCAGAGTCGGTGAAAGTTGATATCAACGGCTCTGAGGTTCACGTGAAGGGTCCGAAAGGCGAAATGAGCCGAGCTTTTTCGCCGGCGCTGGGCATTGCTTTTGAGAATGGGGTGATCAACGTCACCCGCAGTTCAGAAGAAGCTACAGTGCGCGCTCTGCACGGAACCACCCGTGCTTTGATCCACAACATGGTGACCGGTGTTTCTACCGGGTTTACCAAGGTGTTGGATGTCGATGGAGTTGGCTACCGTACAGAGATGGACGGTCAGAAACTCGTTCTCTATGTCGGTTACTCTCATCCGGTTGTGATTGAACCCCCGGTTGGGGTGAGCTTTGAAGTGGACAGCAAGACTCGTGTCGTGACCATTCATGGTTATGATCTCGAAGTTATTGGCCAATTGGCTGCTGACATCCGCAAGATTCGACCACCAGAACCTTACCTGGGCAAAGGGATCCGCTATCATGACGAGAAGATTCGTCGCAAAGCGGGTAAAGCTGGCAAAGGTAAAGGCGCCGGAAAGAAATAGGTGAATGCATATGTCTAAATATTCACGCAGTGAAGCAAGAATCCGCAGACATGCGCGTGTTCGCAAGAACATCAGCGGATCTGCAGTCCGGCCGCGCTTAAGCGTATTTCGCAGTCTGGCTGAGATTTACGTTCAGGTAATTGATGACGAGCAGGGTGTCACTCTGGCCTCTGCTTCGAGCATCGATAAAGAACTTCGCGAGAAGGTACAAGGCCTGAAGAAGGTTGAACAGGCTCGCCTGGTAGGGGAGCTGGTAGCCAAACGTGCTCAGACCAAGGGGATCAAACAGGTTGTGTTTGATCGTGGTGGTTTCCGCTTCAGCGGGCGCGTAAAAGCATTAGCTGATGCAGCCCGTGGGGCTGGCCTGGAATTCTAGGCGACGAGATAAAGTGAGGGCCTAAATATGGAGCAAATGGAATACCAACCATTAGAACAACAATATGACGAGCGCGTCATTGAAATTGCTCGTGTCGCAAAAGTTGTAAAAGGTGGCCGTCGGTTCCAGTTCCGCGTCACAGTTGTGACCGGTGACAACCACGGGAAGATCGGCATCGGCATTGGCAAAGCCAATGCTGTGCCAGATGCCATGCGCAAAGCGACCGAGCGTGCACACAAAAATATGCACCAGGTGACCTTGGCCAATACCACGATTCCGCACGAAGTCACTGGCCGGACCGCAGGAGCAATCATTTTGCTCAAACCTGCTTCCCCGGGTACCGGTGTTATCGCTGCAGGTGCTGTTCGTGCCGTACTGGAAGCTGCTGGTGTGCGCGACATTCTGACGAAGAATCTGGGCAGTTCCAATGTTTTGAACGTGGTGAAAGCCACCTTTGAAGCACTGGGCCAGTTGAAGTCGCCGGAAGTCGAAGCCGCTCATCGCGGGAAATTAGCCAAAGACCTGGCCCCTTATTGGGAACGGAGGAACAATGGCTAAAAAAGCACAAACCCCCAAGATGCTGCGCATCACTCTGGTGAAGAGCGCAATCGGTTACTCTGTGAAACATAAAGAGACCATCCGCGCGCTGGGATTGCGCCATTTGCATCAGACTGTGGAGCAGGCTGATTCTTCAGCGCTGCGCGGAATGCTGCGAAAGGTCAATCATCTGGTGGTAGTGGAAGAACAGGAAGCAAAATGAAACTACACGATCTCATGCCGAATGAAGGCGCCAAAAAAGAACCAAAGCGCAAAGGGCATGGCATTTCTGCCGGTCAGGGTAAGACGTCAGGCCGCGGTACAAAAGGTTTGGGTGCTCGCGCCGGTTCCGGTGGTCACCTGTACCGTCAGGGCGGCAACCTGCCTTTCTTCCGTCGCTTACCATTCATGCGTGGTGAAGGGTTCACCCCTCCTGCGCGTGTTGAATTCAATGAAGTCAACCTTGACCAACTGGCCGCTTTCGAAAAGGGGAGTGTCATTACCCCAGAAGTGTTGGCCCAGGCAAAATTGCTGCACAAGCCGGGTAACCCGGTAGCAGTTTTAGGTAGAGGAGATTTGAAAGTTGCCCTTACCGTTCAGGTGCACCGTGTCACGAAATCTGCCAAGGCGAAGATCGAAGCTGCCGGCGGCAAGATTGAACTGATCGCCTAAGCGGTAAATGAAGGAGTAAGTACTCATGAAGCGATCATCAGCTTGGCGCTACTTATGGAAGTCTGAAGATATTCGCAAGAAATTGATCATCACCGTGCTCTTGCTGGTGCTCTATCGGCTGGCAGCGAACATCCCCGTGCCAGGTATCGATCGTTCAGTGATTCTGTCACTGGCGAACAGTACCAACACCGCAGCGGCGAATCTGTTCAACATGCTGGATTTGCTCTCAGGTGGTACGATCTCGAATTTCTCTATCCTGGCGATGGGCGTGTATCCCTACATTACCGCTCAGATCATCATTCAGCTCCTGGTCCCGATTATTCCTGCGCTGGAACGGCGTATCAAGGATGATCCGAGACAAGGGCAGACCTTGATGGAAAAGTGGACCATGATCCTGACCATCCCGATGGCTTTCTTGTCGGCAATCGGTCAGGTGAATATCTTCAATTCCATGCTCACCAGCGGCAGTGTTTTGCTCACCCCCTTTGGCTTCACCGGTGCTTCATTGCTGCCGACACTCACCATTCTTTTCAGCATGGTAGCTGGCACAATGTTTGGCATCTGGCTGGGGCAATTGATCTCTGAGTACGGTATCCCGAACCAGGGCCTTTCTCTGATCATCTTTGCTGGTATTGTTGCCAAGATCCCTTCGAAATTAGGAAGCATTTTGGCTGACCAACAAAATGGTTGGTGGATGTTCTTGCTGATGATTTTGATCTTGACCTTGACCATCTTCGCTATTGTCTTCGTTCAACAGGGACGCCGCAATGTGCCGGTGCTGTTCCCTGGCCGTCGGGTGGGTAACCGCATGTCGATGCCAGTACGCAGTAATTTGCCCCTCATGGTCAATATGGCAGGCATGATCCCGTTGATCTTTGCTCAGACGATCTTGTCGTTCCCGGCTCTGGTGGCAAGCTATTTCATCAAACCGGGTGTGACCACAGGCTTCTGGTATGGCGTGTATTCGCTGTTTGGTGGTTCAGGCTGGCTGTACCCGGTGCTGTACTTCCTGTTCGTCGTTGGTTTCACCTTCTTCTACACGGATGTTTTGTTCACCCAGCAGAATTACGGTGAGACTCTCAAAAAACAGGGCGCGCAGATCCCAGGTGTGGTACGTGGAGCCCCCACTCAGAAGTATTTGACCAAAGTTCAGCGCCGCATCACCTTCCCGGGTGCTTTCTTCCTGGGCTTCGTGGCAGTGCTGCCCTACATTTTGATGCTCTTCCTGCCCTTATCACAGTCGACTCTCTTCGTGATCTCTGCGGCTGGCTTGCTGATCGTTGTGGGTGTCGTTCGCGATACGTTCACGATCATCGAAACCGAGCTGAAGGTTCATGGTTACGAAGACAGTATCATCAAAGGCTAACATGGCGAGATTCTACGTCTTACTAGGGCCCCCTGGGGCTGGAAAAGGAACTCAGGCAAAGGTTATTGCCGAGAAGTATGGATTGGTCCATATTTCTTCGGGAGATCTTTTCCGAGAGAACCTGAAAAATGAAACTGAATTAGGAAAGCTTGCCCAGGGCTATATGGCCCGGGGCGAGCTTGTTCCCGATGATGTCACCATTGCGATGGTGCGTGATCGCATCTCCCGACCTGATTGCAAGAAAGGTGCGCTGCTGGATGGATTTCCACGCACACCGGCGCAGGCAGATGCTTTGGCGGCGATGTTAAAAGAGTTCGATAGCAAAGTCGAACTTGTTCCCTTGATCGATGTTCCGGCGGAAGAACTGATCGAACGCCTGAGCGGACGCTGGACCTGCCGTAAGGAAGGTCATGTGTTCCATCAAAAGTTCAATCCCCCGCAAAAAGCTGGGATTTGCGACATCGATGGTTCCGAGCTTTACCAGCGCGACGATGACAAGCGTGAGACAGTGGAAAACCGCATCAAGGTTTACACGGCTCAAACCGCCCCATTGATCGAGTATTACAGCAGCCGTAATCTTTTGGTGAAAATTGACGGCCAAAAATCAATTGATGAAGTAACGAAAGATTTGCTGACTGCTATCGAGAAAGCGTGATGTTATGTCTTGGGATAGACAAATCACTATCAAAACAGCTCATGAGCTTGAATTGATGCGCGAAGCGGGCCGGATCAATGCGGAAGCATTGGCGGCAGCGCGGGCAGTCATTCGGCCGGGCGCGACGACAGGTGATTTGAATGCCGCAGCAGAAGAAGTGCTGCGCAAACATGGTTGTTACAGCCCTTTTAAAGGGTACCCAGGTCCATACCCCTACCCGGCCAGCACGAATGTAAGTGTAAATCACGAACTGGTGCATGGCATTCCAGGCAAGCGAAAGCTTAAAGAAGGGGATATCGTTTCGGTGGATTGTGGCTGTGTCTATGAAGAGTTCGTGGGCGATGCCGCTTTTACCGCCGGTGTGGGCGAGATCTCTAAGGAAGCGCAGAGATTGATCGACACCACCGAGGGTGCTCTTTATGCCGGTATCGAAAAAATGGTTGCCGGCAATCATCTGGGCGATGTCTCTCACGCCATCCAGGAATATTCTGAAGGCCGCGGATATTTCGTGACCCGTGAATATACCGGGCATGGGGTGGGACGCCGGATGCATGAAGGACCGATGGCACCGAATTTTGGGACGGTCGGAAAAGGGATCGTTTTGAAAGTAGGAATGACCATCGCGCTGGAACCCATGTTGTTGGTCGGTACTGAAGAGACCTATGTGTTGCCCGATCAATGGACGGTTTCTTCTGCAGATGGTTCTTTGACTGCACATTACGAACACACGATCGCCGTTACGGAGAATGGTCCCCTGATCCTCACTACGCAGGGAGATGGTTCCATTCCTAGACGGAATTCCGAAGAGAAGGTATAATCCTAACTTCGGATTAACAGCAATTCTTTTAAGGAGTTTGTACCATGAAAGTATCACCATCCATTCGTAAGCGATGCGCAAAATGCAAGATCGTGAAGCGCAGTGGCAGATTATATGTGATCTGCGAAAACCCAAAGCACAAACAGCGACAGGGATAAGGACATATGGCGAGAATTGAAGGTGTTGATCTTCCGCGTAATAAGCGGGTCGAAGTCGCTCTGACTTACATTTTTGGGATTGGTCCCACTCGTGCCAGTCGGATCGTTAAGGAATCGCGCGTTAATCCGGACACACGCGTCAAGGATTTGACCGAGAACGAAGTGAATGCCTTGCGCGATTTCATTTCGAAGAACTATAAGGTTGAAGGCGATCTGCGCCGCGAAGTGCAGATGAACATCAAACGCCTGGTTGAGATTGGCTGCTATCGCGGCATGCGCCATCGCCGTAATTTGCCAGCTCATGGTCAACGGACACGCACGAACGCACGTACTGCTAAAGGCCCGAAGAAGACGGTTGCCGGTCGCGGTCGTCGCCGTGGCGCTGCTAAGAAGTAATTCTGTTGAGCTGAGCATGGTCAGGTGGGGTGCCCTTCTCCCCCGCGGCGACCTGACCACGTGATCTCACAGTGTTTACTTGGAATTTAAGACAAGAGGTTAACGAGGAATTATGGCTCAAAATGTACGCTCTACGCGTCGCGCAGGCGCAGCCCGAAAAACGAAGCGCACCGTTGCCTCGGCACAGGTTCACGTTTTTGCATCTTTCAACAACACCATCGTGACCGTGACCGATCAGCAGGGGAATGCACTTTGCTGGGGTAGCGCTGGTTCCGCGGGTTTTAAGGGTTCACGCAAGAGTACGCCGTTTGCGGCTCGTCTTGCGGCTGAACAGGCCATCAAGGCTGCCCAAAATATGGGTGTTCAGGAAGTGGATATCGTCGTGAAAGGACCTGGCCCTGGCCGTGAGTCGGCCATTCGTGCTGTTCAATCCACTGGATTGAAAGTCCATTCGATTTCAGATATCACCCCAGTCCCACACAACGGTTGCCGGCCTCCGAAGAAACGCCGCGTGTAACAAAGGAGAAGGAATAATATGGCTAAGTACACTGGTCCGGCATGCAAACTGTGCCGGCGCGAAGGTGAAAAACTATTTTTAAAGGGCTCTCGCTGCTTTTCTCCGAAGTGCTCCTTCGAGAAACGCGGGTTTGCTCCTGGTCAACATGGCCGCACACGCCAGGGTCGCTCTGAGCGTGAGTCGGTTTATGGCCATCAATTGCGCGCCAAACAACGCGCTCGTCGCGTTTATAACGTTTTGGAACGACAATTCAGCCGCTACTATATGATGGCGTTACGCACTCGCGGTATGACCGGTTTCAACCTGTTACAGACACTTGAAACCCGTCTGGATAATGTTGTCTTCCGCATGGGTCTAGCCGAGAGCCGGAACCAGGCACGTCAGTTGGTCAATCATGGTCATTTCAAAATCAACGGTCGTCGTGCAGATATCCCTTCTATGCTGGTGAAACCTGGGGATGTGATTACCGTCAGTGAGAACTCAAAATCAACCACTTATTTCAAAGAATTGGCTGATGTTGCAGAGAAACGTCCTTGCGCGGTCTGGATGGACCGCGATCTCAAGGGCCTTTCCGGGCGCATTTTGCGCTTGCCGGAACGGGCTGAGATTGACGGTAACATTGATGAACAGTTGATTGTTGAGTACTACTCAAGATAATGTCCACGATGCCGAAACCAGGATACGAGAGTGTATCGGAAAGGGGCAAATTGTGTGTGCTCTAACTAATATGGTGACTCCAAAAGTTGAACGCGAAGCAGAAGCGCGCAACTATGGGAAATTTGTAATCAGCCCCCTTGAAAGAGGGTTTGGCGTGACACTCGGTAATGCACTTCGCCGTGTGCTGCTTTCTTCCCTGGATGGCGCTGCGATTACTTCCATGCGGATCTCGGAAGTTACCCATGAATTCATGGATATCCCGGGCGTACGCGAGGACGTGATCCAGGTCATGCTGCAGATCAAACAAATTCGCTTGATCTTGCATGAGGGTGAAACAGCTCACCTGCACTTAGATGTGCGCGGAGAAGGTGTGGTGACCGCAGCAGACATTCAAACCCCTGCTGAGGTCGAGATTGTGAACCCGGATCTGTATCTGTTCACTGTGGATGATGCCAAGACTCGTCTGGATATCGATTTCACTGTAGAACGTGGCCGGGGTTACTCGCCCTCTTCTGACCGCAGTGGCAAGCTGCCGATCGGTGATTTGCCCGTCGATGCAATCTATGGTCCTGTAAAGCGCGTGAACTTCACTGTCGCTTCGGCGCGTGTAGTACAAAGCACCAACTATGACCGATTGATCCTGGAAATCTGGACGGATGGGACAATCAGCCCGGAGAAAGCTTTGGGGACTGCCTCGAAGATCATTATCGATCACCTGCGCTACATCTCTGGGATCAGCGAAGAGACTCTGCTGGTGGGTACCGAGAAAGTAGTTACCGGTAGCCATCTGACCAGCGAAGCCGCTGAGACTCCCATCGAGAATCTGGATCTTTCCGTGCGGGTCTACAACTCCTTGAAACGCACCGGTATTCAAACGGTGGGTCATGTGCTGGAGTTGCTCGATAAAGGCGATGAAGCAGTCATGTCCATCCGCAATTTCGGCGAGAAAAGTCTCGACGAACTGCGTGAGAAGATGCAAGAAAAAGGCTTCATGCCAGACGATAAAGATGTGGAGTGAGTTAAAATGCGCCATCAGGTAGCAGGTTTTAAATTAGGACGAAGTAAAGGTGAACGTATTGGCTTACGCCGTACGATGGTAAATCAATTGCTGGAGCACGGTCGGATTCAAACCACCCATGCCAAAGCGTTGTTCATCCGCGGCGAAACTGAGCGTTTGATCACCCTGGCCCGCCGCAGCAGCAAAGGTACCGCTGAGCAGAAAGTCTCTGCTCGCCGCATCGTGGCTGCTCATCTTGGCAACAATGCCGCCATGGTGAAGAAATTATTTGACGAAATCGCCCCGCGCTATGAAAATCGCAACGGCGGTTACACCCGGATTTCTAAATTAGGGCCACGTCAGGGCGATGCTGCTGATATGGTCGTAATTGAGCTGATCGAAGAGTAATCCAACCGGCCTGGTTCAGGACGGTATAAGGATGGCACGTTACCAATTGAGGCTTGCTTATGACGGGACCCAGTTCTTTGGGTTCCAGAGGCAAGGGAATACCCGTACAGTGCAAAGTGTGTTTGAAACTGTGCTGCGTGAACTGGGCTGGCAAGAAGAAGCAATTCTTTTTGCGGGCCGCACCGACACAGGGGTACACGCTGCAGGGCAGGTAGTGGTTTTTTCACTCGAGTGGCCGCACGGCGATGAGAAGCTAATCAAAGCGATCAACGCTAAACTGCCAGAAGATGCCGCGGTACGCGAGATTCACCGGGTTGCTGCTGATTTCCATCCCCGTTATGATGCAGCGAGCCGGAGTTATCTATACCGCATCTACCAGCACCCTCAGCGCGATCCGCTCGCGGATCGCTTTGCCTGGCAGCAATGGCCAATGCTCGATCTCGAGCGTTTGAACCATGGTGCCAGTTTGTTGATCGGGAAGCACGATTTTGCTGCTTTTGGTCGGGCAATGAAACCCGGGGCGAGCACTTTCCGCGAGGTGAGGCAAAGCCACTGGGGTGAAGAGAACGGCCAGTTGCAGTATTTCATCGAAGCCAACGCTTTCTTGTATCACATGGTACGGCGCAGTGTCTATGTACTGGTGCAATTTGCCCGCGGCAAGATCAGTGAAGTGGAACTGTGCAAGGGAATCGAGGAAGCAATTCCGATGAAACCCGGGTTAGCTCCTGCCAGAGGGTTATCACTTATCGAGGTGAGCTATCCTCTTCAGAAAAGCAGCCGCAAGGGTGACGAAGAAATCTTAGATAACATAGCCTAATACTTTAGGTTGATGGAGAAAATATGGTAGATAAGACTTACGTCCTGAAAGGGACTCAAGAACCAGAGTGGCTTCTGGTAGATGCAAAAGGTCAGGGTGTTGGCCGCTTGGCAACGCAGATTGCCCGCTATTTGCTGGGTAAACACAAACCCACCTATACCCCAGGTGTAGACATGGGCGATGTGGTCGTTGTCATCAACGCTGCTGATCTTTCCATTACGAACAAGCGCATCGAGACCAAGACTTACTATGGTCACTCAGGCTATCCCGGCGGTTTGAAAGCGGTTGGGATGAAAGAACAGATGCGCGTTCACCCCGAGCGTGTCATCTTCGCTGCTGTGTGGGGCATGATCCCGCATAATCGTATGGGTCATTCGATCATCAAACGATTGAAGATCTATCCTGGCAGCGAGCATCCGCACACTGCACAAAACCCGAAGCCGGTTGCATAAAGGAGCAGGTGAATTATGGTTCAATATTTTGAAGGCGTTGGTCGCCGCAAAGAAAGCACTGCCCGTGTTCGCTTGATGAGTGGTAGCGGTGTCTTTACCGTCAATGATCGCCCGGTGGAAGAATACTTCCCCCGCACCGGTGATCTGGATGCCATTCTGAGCCCGCTGGGTGCAACTGGTCAGGATCGCAAGACCTTCGATATTACCGCAACCGTTAACGGCGGTGGTGTTACGGGTCAGACTGATTCTGTCAAGCTGGGTTTGGCCCGTGCCCTGGTCAAGCTGAACGCTGAGAACACCAGTCTCTTGCGCAAATACGGTCTTCTCACTCGAGATCCCCGCATCAAGGAACGCAAGAAACCAGGTCTCAAACGTGCCCGCAAGGCACCGACCTACACCAAACGTTAGAATTTTTCAGGAATATTTCCTGATACCAGCGAGATACAATCCGGGATGGCTGATCGCAAGAAGCATACCTTTCGATCAGCCGCCCTCGTGATTGTGTCTTGTTGTTTAAGAAGAAATGAGGCAGCATGAGTGAACAGAAGTTATGGATTGTAGGGGTCGAATCTCAGCCGGATCAGGCCAGAAAACTTTTGCGGGATGCCAGTGCGGTACTCTACCGCGGAAAACTGGCGGAGGCCTGGCTCAAAAAACTGGATTGCGGAAAATTACCGGCGCGCCTGATCGAACCGGGTGCCCCAGAAGGAATGCAGCAAGCGCTGGACGCTGCGGCAGAGGGGTGGGTTACCGGCAAGTCTGTGGTTTACGTTACTGCGATCCAACCTTTTGCTGCTGACGTTTTTGGTCGAAGTTTGCGCGCAAAACTCCCTGATGCTGAAATGGAGATGCTGCCTGGAATGGACCTGAGCACCCAGGTGCTGCAGCGAATCGGAACGTTGGGGGAAGAGGTTTTCTTGACTTTGGATGGGCAGCGGCTGGCCGGAGTGCATCACCTGCCTTACGACCCGACCCAGGCCGTGCTGATCCACTTCGCAGAGGGACTGACAGATGCAGCACGGGTCGAGGCACTACTGCGCGACGTTTACCCGGTCGGGCACGAGATCTGGCAGGCACGGGTTACTGGCTCCGCTGAACTTGACTGGCAAAAAATCCTTCTCGATCAAGGTGAGCATCTTCTGCAGGAGAGTGTGGCGTTATTTGTGCCGGCACGCTCGAATGATTCTTCTCTGGTCAGCTTCGAAGAGCTGATTGCGCACTTACGCGCCCCCGTGAACGGCTGCCCGTGGGACCGCAAGCAAACGCATGATTCGCTACGTACCTATCTGCTGGAAGAGACTTACGAGGCGCTGGATGCGTTGGATCGTAAAGATCTAGAAGGATTGCAAGAAGAACTGGGGGATATCTTGCTGCAACTGGCTCTGCATGCCCAAATCGCGACGGAAAATCATGAATTCAACTTCGAAGGTGTGATCGAGGGCATTCAGCGCAAACTGGTTTACCGTCATCCGCACGTTTTTGGCGAAGTCCAGGTGGATGGGGCGCAGGGAGTGGTGCAGAACTGGGAAAAGCTCAAACAACAGGAACGTAAAGAAAACGCTGAAAAAGCCAATAAAGGGCTGCTGGATGGAATTCCGCTGAGCTTCCCAGCGCTGGCACAGGCACAATCGATCCAGGATCGTGCAGCTCGGGTGGGCTTCGACTGGAAAGAGATCGAACCAGTGGTTCAGAAAGTGATCGAGGAGTTCAACGAGGTCAAGACGGCCCCAAATGACGAAGAGCGTGCCAAGGAACTGGGCGATCTGCTGTTCGCGGTGGTGAATCTGGTACGCTGGTATCACGTGGATGCGGAATCCGCGCTACGAGGAACCAATGTCAAGTTCCGGCGCCGGTTTGCTTACATCGAGCAAAAATCGCAGGAACTGAGCAAGCCGATGCAGGAGATGTCCCTCGACGAAATGGATGGCTACTGGAACGAAGCCAAAAAGCTGGAAAAATAGCTCTGTTTACTGGCCAATGCGCCAGTGCTTGACGAAATTAACCTGAAAATCGGATTCGGGAGAACTCTTCCAGGGAGTATCAGTCTGCCGACGTAGTTCGGGAATGCGCTGCAGCGCGGCTTCCCCTGAAAGTCCGTGGCGGACGAGATAGCAGCCGACTACGGTGCCAGTGCGGCCCACACCCCCAACGCAATGGAGGTAAAGTTTCTTACCAGCAATCAGGTTTTGATCGATCAGATTCAGAATATCCGTCATCATTTCTTCGCCGGGAATGTCATAATCGACAATCGGAAAGCTGTAGCGCTTGACGGAAAGGTTATATTCTTCCGCTTCCTGAGTCAACATACCCTTGTAGGGAAAATAAATGTCGCTGTGCTGAGTCAAATCCACGATGCAGGTGATACCGGCACGTAATAAAGACTGAATCTTCAAGCGGCCGACATTTTCGTCTGGTGAGCTGGGGTAGGCACCGGCGGCGAACTGGTTTTCGAGCACCCAATATGAATCTATGTTGGGGATAGCGGTCATGTTTTGTCTCCTAAAAGGAATAGATCAGTGCCGTTTGACCTTTTTGGGGGTAACGTAGCGGCGCCGGTATTGCAAGAGTAAAACCAGCAAGAGAAACTGGTAAATCGCGAAAGCAATGGTCGAGAATTGATCGAAATAAAAGGTCAACAAATTGACCGCGGTCAGAGTAACCAGCAGATCAAAGATTCCCAGCCAGGTGGCCGTCTCTTCGTGATGCGTAAAAAAGCAGATACCACTGGCCAGCGCGATCAATCCCATTATACCCTCGAGCAGAATTTGTACCTCGAACCAGTTCATGCCGCTGGCATCACGGATGAGCCGGTTTTGGGTGAATTGTTCGACCAGAAGCTGGAATTGCTGTGCATCGTGGGTGCTGAGAAACATCACGGTCTGTGAGATCAAAGCCCAGCCGGCCCAAAGCAACAGCCCCAAGATCACAATACGGCGCAGATTTTGACGGGTCAACCAGCGCGATTCAAAACGCCGATAAGCGGCTTGAATGCGTTCGACCAGAGTAGGGTCGTGGGGAGCAAGCTGGGGGCGCTGCTGGAGAAAGGTTTGCAGGCTTAGCGCCAATCCACGGAGCTGATCGTCGCTGCAATCTGCAAGGACTTCCTCCAAACGAGCGTTCAATTGTTTGAAC
>JAAZOQ010000203.1 GCA_012797695.1 Anaerolineaceae bacterium
TCAGCGAACATGCGGTGAACGATCTGGTAATCGGACTGGGCGCCCCAAAAATCGCCGTTCAAGGTTTTTAATACGCCGCGGATGCCATAACTGCGCACCAGTTCTTCCTTCTCGCCGGCCCGGGCCAGAGCCGCGATACATTGCTCCAGAGATTGCATGGCAAAATCGTGATGCCCACTCAGCGACTGCAAAAGCGCAAATCCGCTTTCAGCAAATCCCTGAATCCGCGGATTGCGGCGCGCCTGCCCGACCATGCGGGCGTGCTGGTAAATCTGGACCACCGCGCTCATGTCGCCCACGTCGAAAGCAAAATCTGACCAGGTGCGCACCAGATGATAATAGGCTTCATCTGTGCATTGCTCATACACAATGTCTGCCAGCGCTAACGCCTGTCCAAAAGCCCGGTTCACCAGATCGGGTTTCCCCACGCGCACCGCCAGTTCTCCCGCTTCCATCCAATAGTCAAAGGCTTCCACATTTCGGTTCGCCAGATGCAGGTGCCGGGCAATCGAAAAGAGATTCTCGATCTGAAAGTTTCCGCTGGATTTCAAGGTTTCGACAGCCCGATTATGGTAAAGCCACTTTTGTTGAGCCGGGATCTCCTCCTCAAGATAACGCAGCACCAGCCCATGGCAGAATTCCAGCCCCTCTCCCTGCGGAGTAAAGCGGCAGGTACGCAAAAGCTGTTTTTGCTGCAGATTGCCCAACTCCCGAATAAATTGTTTCATGGGCAAATCCACCAGATACCGCAATTGATCTACCTGAAACTGCTCCCCCATCACCGCAGCCGCCGTCAGAATCTCGCGCTGCACCGGGTTCAAGGAATGCAGCAGCTTTTTAATCCGGTCGCGCAATTCATCGGTCAACTGAAAGTTGTCTTTGTAAAAGAGAAAGTCCTCGCTCCCTCTGAGCTGCGTCAGCAGGCCGATCAGTAAGGCCGGGTTTCCGCCACTTTCAAACAGCAGCCAGTTTTTTTCTTCAGCCGAGGGTTTGCGCCCCACCTGGTAGAAAGTAAGTTCTCCAATTTCTTCAGGGGTGAGCGGCAGGATCGAACAAAAATCGATTGAACGCTCTACTGCAAACGAACTCAACTGGTTGGTCAGCCACTCCGGGGCACACTGATTGCAGAACGCCACGATGGCGGTGCCGATCTCTTCCGGCCCACCCTTTTTGTGGATGAAAAGCAGTACGTCGATGCTCTCAGGGTCACACCAATGAGCATCATCCAGAACATACAGGCATTTGCGCTGCCGGGCCAGCAAGGTAAAAAGAGAGTAAAAGGTTTCAGGCAGCAAATGAGAAAGCTGCAAACAATTGGCAAACTCCTCCGCTTTCAAATCTTGGCGGAAATCACTCAATTCAGGGAAGTAGGGAAACAATGCCCGGGCAAACAACGGATTCAATTCCCGCCACTCCGCCGCCGAAATGATCTTTTTCATCCCCTCGATCAAAGCATGGTATGGAATTTTTTCATCCCCGGGCAAGCACTGATAATAAACCAGCCGCGGAATCACTTCCAGAGAAAGATAGAACTGTTTCAGCAAGCGGCTTTTGCCGCTGCCCAACTCCCCCTGTACAAAAACCATGCCGTTGTTGTACAGACGCTTCTTGAGCAAAGCCATTTCATTGTTCCTGCCGGTGAAATGGACTTCGCTTTTCGAAAGGTCTTTCCATACCAGAGAACGTTCCAGAACCGGGTCATTGGCAACTTCCTTGACCCGTTCCACTGTCTCACGCAGCACAGCCGGCATGTGCGCGCTATGGTAGAGCTCTTCCAGACGGTCACAAAAATGATGCAGTTCAGAATAAGCCTGCATATCGCGCAGACAGTTGAGCATGTAGATGTTGTATTCGGTATTGAGCGGATCCAGAAGCAGTGTCTGTGAAAGCCAGTTTACCGCCTCATTGAGATTCCCTGAAACAATGCTGTGATCCACCATCCATTCGAGCATCAATTGGTGCCAGTAATCGATTGCTTCCCCTTTCTCGATCACCCACGATTGAAAAGGATCCGGGTCCGTAGAACTGACCTCAGGAATGAAAGCCGGTGAACGCCACAGAGCAATCGCTTCGCGAATCTTCAAATACACGGGTTCCGTAAAGGCACCCGGCTGAGAAATATCCAGATTTTGACGAACCTGAAGGACGATCTTTTCGAACTCGCGGATGTCAGAAGTCACCACTTCGTGATTCAGAGAAATGGTATCCCCCCGCAAAGACAGGAAGTCCACTGCCGGGATGGAACTCCTTAAGTTGCTCAAGGCCTCGCGCAGATTTTTCCGCCCCACTACCTCAGTATCGTCGGGCCAAAAAAGATTGACCAGCGCCTCTCGATTCACCGGCTGATTTTGTGCCGCCAGGTAATAGAACAAAAAGCGGACTTTCTTCCGCCTAATTTCGATTGTTTTTCCTCTCAAGGAAACGAGCGGAGGGCCGAGAAGGGAAACCGTCAATACATCCGAATTCATTCTTCTGCAGCCTCCAGGAGCGTACTAAGACGAGCGCAATTCCTTCTGTCGTTGTCGGGCCTGGACAATCATCTCGCGTGCGGCGTTCAGGTTGGATTCACTAATGCTGCCCGTCATTTGCGCCAGCTCAACGATTCTGCCATTCTCGTCCAGACGTTCCACCACCGTGCTGGTGCGCCCCTCAGTCACTTCCTTGTGGACGTGATAGTGCTGATCGCCAAAAGCTGCCAGCTGGGGCAAATGGGTCACGCACATCACCTGATGGGCCAGGCTCAGGTTCCATAATTTTTCACCCACGACCGAACCAATGCGCCCGCCAATGCCCTGATCGATCTCATCGAAGATCAGCGTGGGCACGTAATCTGCCTGTGCCAGTACGTTTTTCAAGGCCAGCATCAAACGTGAGGTTTCGCCGCCTGAAGCAATTTTGACCAGCGGTTTCAAACCTTCGCCGGGGTTAGGGGCGATCAGGAATTCCACCGCGTCAAACCCGGAAGGATCAAACCCTACCTTTTCGCCGCTCGCGAGGATCACCGCACGTGAATCGGGCATGTGGCCGAAATCGACCGCAAACTGGGCTCCCTTCATGCTCAGATCATCCAGTTCTTGCTCCACCCCGCGGCTCATGACCGCGGCTGCCTGCTGGCGTTTGGCAGTCAATGCCTTCCCGGCCTCGATCAAACGCTGTTCAGCGGAACTCTCCGCGCTTTCGAGTTCAGCGATCCGTTCCTCGGCATGGGTGATCTTTTCCAGCTCCTGACGGGTTTTGCTACCATAATCGATCGCGGCCTCGATGGTGCCGCCGTATTTGCGTTTGAGTTGATGCAGCACATCCAGACGGTTTTCTACCTGTTCCAACCGCCTCGGATTGAATTCGACTTCTTCCAGATAATCGCGCAGATCACGGGAAATCTCGCTGGTCTGGGCGGCAATCCCCTCCGCCTGATCGGCCAACCCCTGCCGGCTGCCATCAATGCGCGCCAGAGCGCCCAATAACTGGGTAACCTGACCCAGCAGATCGCTGACCGATTGTGCCTCCGGTCCGCCTTCATCCAGGATCACCAGCGCCTGCTGAGCCGAAGAAGCCAGTGTTTCGGCATTCGCCAGTCGGTTTTGCTCGACCTCGAGTTCCTCTTCTTCGCCCGCTTTCAGATGCGCCGACTCGATCTCCTCCGCCTGGAATTTCAACAGCTCCGTGCGTCGGGTCGCTTCCGCCTCGATTGTACGCAATTCCTCAAGCTCCTTGCGAATTTGCGTCAACTGGCGATATTGTTCTTGATAATGGGCCAGTTCTGTGCCGGTGCCGGCAAAACGGTCCAGCAGACCCAGATGCGAATGAATGTCCAGCAAAGACAGATGCTCTGCCTGGCCGTGAATATCCACCAGATAGCTGCCCAGCTCTTTGAGCAGGCTCACGTTGACACTGCGGCCATTGACGCGCGCCACCGTACGCCCTTCACCACGGATTTCCCGCCCCAAAGTGATGAATTGCTCCCCATCGTCCAGCCCTTCGCGCTCCAGAATAGCGTGAAGCTCCGGCCCGGTTTCAGCAGGCAAAGAAAAAACTGCCTCGAGCACCGCCCGGTCAGATCCGCTGCGCACCATGGTCGAATCCACCCGTCCCCCTACCAGAGCCATGATCGCATCCAGCAAAATGGATTTACCGGCACCTGTCTCACCGGTGACGATGACCAGACCTTTTTGAAATTGCAATTCCAGATTCTGGATAATGGCAAAGTTTTGGATGCGCAGTTCGCTCAACATCGGTACATGATCCTGATTAAAGAGTGATCCCTTTCAGACGGTAATACGCTGAAGTGGCTGAAAGGACAGCATAAAGCACAGGCCATAAGAGTGCATACAGAAATCCCAGATTGAATGATCCGCCCACCAGCAAAGCCAGACCATAATTCCAGAGGGTCAGGATCAGCCCACCCACAAAAGCCGCAATCGCCACGGTCAGCGGCAAATTGCGCGACCGGCGTCGGCGCACCAGAAAGCGCACCGCTTCGGCAATGGCCATCCCCACGAAGGGAGCCAGCAGCAGGGTAAAGAAACCAATCATGCTCACAAAATAACTGCCGATTGCCGCCAGAAAAAAAGCCGCCAGCACCGCGACCGGATAATCCCACCAGCGCGTGGTATCGAATTTCTTCTGCTGTCCGCGCACACATTCTTTACAGCGGTAACCGGTGGGGGTCAGCACCGCGCACGAGGTGCAGATGGGGCGCTCACATTGATTACAGCGCAGATGGGTCTCGCGCTGGGGATGGTTGTAACAATAGAGAGGTTGATTTTCGTCCAAACTCATTTAATACCGCCAATCGATGGATTTTGCTCCAGATAATGTTCCAGGTTTCGATAAAAATAGCCGGGGTCTTGAAAAACGAGGAATTTCACCGTCAGTTCACTGCGTTTCACCACGACGTGGTCGCCATTCTTCAGATCAACCGGTGAATGACCATCCACGCTCAAGACCGCTTCATGATCGGTATCCGTGTAGATTTCCACGCTGGCCCCTTCCGGCAGGATAATGGCCCGATCCATAGACAGATGCGGCGCTACCGCCACAATCAGAATGTTGTGCAATTCCGGCGGCATGATCGGCCCGCCCACCGCCAGGGCATACGCCGTGGACCCGGTCGGGGTGGACGCGATCAGCCCATCGGCCACGTACGAGGCCAGCGGATAGCCGTCCACACAAGTTTGAATGCGGATTGGCCGCACGATGCGTCCGCGCGCCACCACCACCTCGTTGATCACCTGCTCCGAAGAGATCAATTGATCCCCGCGCCAGTGTTCCGCCTGCAGCATCATGCGTTCTTCGAAGCCGTATTCCCCCGAAAAGACGCGCGGCAATTCTTTTTGCCAGTCATCCGGGGTCATCTGCATCAAGAAGCCAAAACGGCCCAGGTTGATGCCCAGAAGCGGTAACTTGACCGGCGCGCACAGGTGACCGGCGCGCAGCATGGTGCCATCCCCTCCCAGCGTGATCATCAGGTCAAAGCGGCCCTCGGCCACCTGCGACTGAAACAGCAGATCGTTGATCCGCGCCAGCGTAGCGATGATCTGGTACTGCTCCTTGAGAAAGGCATGCACTTCCCAGGCCACCCGCATGGCTTCCTGCGAACTGGGGTGAACCGCAATCGCAATATTTTTGATCGTGGAGGTAAATTGCTTCATACGCAGCTAATTATAGCTGGTTTAAAAAGAGAAGTAAAAAAGCTGAGCACCCATTTCTGGATGCTCAGTCGGATTGGATCTATTTTTCTGGGAAGCGTCTCGCGAATTCCTGCAGGGCTTCCTGCAAATGTTGCTCGCGCAGGCTCAGCGTCAGATCAGCGCGGGTGCGCTCGATGATGCCGCGCACCAGATCAGTCTGCCGGCGCAGCCCTTGCGTTACCGCATCCGGGTAATCCATGGTAACGAGAAAATTGTAGATTTCGTCCATGGCGCTGAGCAGCCGTTCGGCATCCTCAGAGTAACCCTGGCGCAGAATGTCCAGACAGCGGCGCCGTAATTCCCCGATGCACTCTGCCAGGCCATTGACGTAAGTGTTGTACTCGATGCCCAGTTCTTCCGGTGTCGGCAAAACAGAATTTTCGATGATGGCAACGGTCAGGCTGGCCTCAGAAAATTCCTTGATGGCATCCTGGGTATAGCCGGCAAAATACAGATCCGGGTAATTCACCAGATCTTTTTGCATCTGCTGCACCAGAGCGTGCGCTTCGCCCAGTAACTCGTGGGCCGGCTGCGATTCACTGCGATGGATGGCCCGAATGGTATGAGCACACAATCGGGTCAGTTGGCGTGCCTGCACCAGTGCCTGGTCACGGGCCGCGGTTCGTTCATCGAAGTTCTTTCGTGCATTTTCAGTAATCAGGTTGAATTGATCCATTAATTTTCGTCTTTCGGGGGTTCAGGAGGTCGAATTTGTTTAAAGAGATCACTCGCCAGCGAAGAATCGCCGGGCAGAGAGATGGGCCCAAAATTGGCTTCGTAACGGGCCAGATTTTCACGCAGGGCATTCAAAAACAGCTTGGCCGCTACCGGTGACATTACCACGCGGGCCAAAACTTTGGGCTTCTGTAACGGCAAAACCTGGCCAAAGTCCAGGACAATATCCGAGGGGGAATGGCTGATCCGTACCAGATTGGAATAGATCGCGCTAATTTCCTCTGGTATTTCCAACGGGAAAGCTCCCGATGTCGGAGGGTTACCTTTGGTTTCCATTCTCAGGCCGCTTTAGAACGGGATTTCTTCCGACGGCATGGAATCCATGTCATCTTCAGCCACCGGGGCGCCGCCTGCGCCTTCGTTGCGTGCCGACAGGAATTTCACTGTGGCAGCTACGATCTCGTAAGAAGCGCGCGGGGTGCCATCCTGCGCCGTCCAGATGCGCGGCCCACCGGTCTTGGCGTCCACTGAGAGGCGGCCTTCCACCAGCACCATCTTGCCTTTTTGCAGGAAGTTGTTGCAGGTTTCTGCCAACTTGCCCCAGGCAGTCACGCGGAACCAGACCGTTTCCTTGACCGGCTTACCCGCCTGGTCGTTATATTGTCGATCAGTAGCAACCGAAAAGCTGGTCACAGCCTGCCCGGTTGGAGTAAAGCGCATTTCAGGATCGCGGCCCAGCCGGCCCACAATAACAATTTTCTGGTACATATTTCCTCCTCGTGCAGTTGAATACTTTCTTCTTCTATTTTACACGAGTTACGGATATGCGTATAACAGAATCAAAGAAAGAGATCAGGGAGTCGCCGTAGCTGCGGCTGCCGGGAATGGATTATTGGCTACCTGATAGACACTGAGGCCAGAAAAACCCGCCGTCAAAGGGGAATCGCCGGCGGCGCGGGCATAAAAGCCAATCGTGCCCGACTTGAATGTTTCCCGGCTGGTTTCGGCTTGCAATTTGTCGTTGAAATAAATCCGCAGGGTATTCCCGTAGGTCCAGATGCCGATCTTCAGCGGCTTCCACAGATTGGCCGGGATCTCATTACTGGGGGACCAACTTACCAGAAAGGATGGGTTTCCACCCACAACCTGTTGCAGAGAGAATTGTCCCTGGCAGTTGATGAGCAGGCGATAAAAATTCTGCTCATTTTGCGCGCGGAACACCACCCCTACCTGATCATCGGTGCTGCAGAAAGCCAGCTTGTTCAGGGTGACCTCGAGGTAATCATTGGTCAACTGCGTATCCTGCCGCAGGGCCAGCAAAGAGCCACGGTCATATTTTACCGCCAGGGTCAGCGCCCCCTCCTGCACAAGCACCAGGCCGTTCGTCGACTGGCTGTTTTGCCAGTTGCCAGGTTGAACAAATGCATCCGCAAAATCAAGCTGTCCATACAGCGGACTGGCCGCCGGGTTGGGGGTGGCGGTCTGGAGCGGCGCGAAGGTTGGGGTCGCGGTCGCCGGGAACCAGTCGATGGTGGCCGTGGGGGTCAGGCTGGGAGTCGGTGAAAACAGAGCATTCATGGGAACCTGTGTAGGCGTGGCGCATCCCGCGGCGATCACAACAAAGACCGTCGCCAACAGAGAAACCCAAAGAACTGAATGCTTAATATGAAAAACCGATCTCATGAATGATCAAATTATACCTTCTCCCCAAGATTTTCTGACGATCCGCAGTGCCTTTTCATTTCTTTTTCACCTGCCCTCGTCTCGGGAGGGTTATTACCATCACCCAGGTAGCATCTGGCAGAAATCATTTTAGAGCATCCAGATTCGTTGCCTGTTTCTCACGGGTGTTCCGCTCAAAATTTATGCGGGAAAAATGTTATAATTTTGCAGGATTGACTATGAAAACAATAAAAGCTCTTCCCTTCCTTGCCATTTTCCTGGTATTGATCGGGCTGCTCCTGTTTCAGCCATTTTTGACGCAGCCTGCCAATGCTCAGGTATTCATTTACACCCCCACCGCAGAATCCAACGGCAATATCTACTACATCGTCAAATCGGGGGATACCTGTCAGAGCATCAGTCTGCTCAATAACATTTCCATTGATCAACTGCGTGCCTACAATCAGCTTGATCTCAATGACTGCGATAATATGCGCATCGGCAAGAAATTGCTGATTGGCATTGTGCCTACCGCGGTAATCACCGCCGGCCCGTCCCCCACCCCGACAGAATCCGTACCTACACCCATGCCGGTCATTGGTCAGGGTACCGTCTGCGTCTACCTCTTCAACGACATCAACGGCAACGCCATAGCCGAGGACGGCGAAACTTCCATTGGCGGCGGGGAAATCAGCATTACCAGCGACGCCGGAGATTTCTCGCAGACTGCGCCCACCACCGCTGATGACAACCCGGTATGCTTCGAAAACATCAACGAGGGCAGCTACACGATCAGCATTGCCATCCCGGATGGATACAATGCCACGACCGCGCAGAATTACAAGGTTACGCTAAAAGCCGGGGATACTTCCACCATCGATTTTGGGGCCCAGGCCAGTTCTCACCTCACCGTCGAAAGCGGTGATAACGGCGGCAAATCGCTGTTGCTGGCCCTGGTGGGAGGGCTCATCCTGATCGTCGGTCTGGGAATTGGCCTGTACGCCTATTCCACCCTGCAAAAGAAATAAATTCGCATTCAATCGCAAGGCCCTGCGTTCAGCAGGGCTTTTTTCTCTCCATCCCCTGAAGACACAAAGAGGTCAAATGCGCAACGAAAAAGGATTAGCTTTTCACCTGCACATCAAAGAAGGCGACGTCGGGCGCTACGTCCTGCTGCCCGGTGACCCCGGACGCTGCGAGAAGATCGCTCAATTCTTCGACTCCCCGCATTTCGTGGCCCAGAACCGTGAGTACACCACCTGGACCGGCACCCTGCTGGGGGAAAAAGTCTCGGTCGTTTCCACTGGCATCGGCTGCCCCTCGGCGGCCATCGCCGTCGAAGAGCTGATCGAGGTCGGAGCAGATACTTTCATCCGCGTGGGCAGTTCGGGCTCCATGCAGCCCGATGTGCACGCCGGGGACGTCGCCGTGGTGACCGCCACGATCCGCGATGAAGGTACCTCGTCACAGTATTTGCCGCTGGAATACCCCGCTGTGGCCAATATTGATGTGGTCTGCGCTCTTCGCGACGCCGCCGTCAAACTGGGGCAGCGTCATCATCTGGGCGTCTCTCATTCCAAAGACTCCTTCTATGGCGAAGTGGAACGCACCCGCATGCCCCTGGCTACCCAGCTCACCGAACGCTGGAATGCCTGGGTCGCCGGCGGAGCCGTTTGCTCTGAGATGGAATCGGCCGCGCTTTTCATCCTCTCTTCCATCTACCGCAAACGCGCCGGCGGAGCCATGTTGGTGGTCAACGAATCCGAGCTATCTGAGATTGCGATGGATGACGCTCACAAGCAAATTGCCGAATTCGATACCGAATCTGTCATTCGCGTCGCGGTCGAAGCCATTAAGTTACTGATCGAACGGGACCGCAGCGCCGCCAAATCGTAGAAAGAGTTCGCTCGTCATGACAGAAATCTGGTTGATCCGGCACGGACAGACCGATTGGAACCGTGCCGGTCGTTTTCAAGGACATACTGATATTCCCCTGAACGCTCGCGGGGTGGAGCAAGCCCAAGAACTGGCACAAAAACTGGCACGCGAGCATTTCGCTGCTGTTTTTTCCAGCGACCTCAGCCGGGCCCGCCAAACCGCAGAAATCGTGGCCGCTCCGCTGCACCTGGCCGTTCACCCTGATTCACGTCTGCGCGAAATTGCTCAGGGCAACTGGGAAGGGCTTTCCCTGCAGGAAGTGCAGCAGAAATATGCCGTCGATTTGCGGCAGGCAGATGAAGCCCCTGAATCTTCGCGTGCTCCCGGCGGGGAATCCGTGCTCGAGGTAGCCACCCGCATGCAGCAAGCCGCGGATGAGCTTGCCCGGCGCTACCCGCATGAACGGGTGCTGCTCGTCTCGCACGGGCTGGCGGTATCCACGCTGTATTGCCTGGCAAATCACATCCCGCTCAAGTTTGTCCACGATCACATCCCTGAAAACGCCACCCCGCTGATCGTCCAGTGGCCTCCTGTCCAATAAATCGACGCCCCTTGCAAAATTGCAAGGGGTTTTTAGTCAAAATATCAATAGAACATATTATCTATCCTATTGACTTTTAGATATTCTGTTCTATAATGAAAACTACATAAGACAAGTGTTCTAATTCAGGAGGATCAAATGAATTTATCCGCTGTTCGTCCAACCCTTGGGAATAAACCCTCACCTATCTCCCGTGTCCGCAGTGGTACGGTTTATGGCCTGATCATTATTCTGGCACTGGTTGCTTTTGAGGTTTTCAACTTCAGCACCACCGTCTTTGCGCTTCGCGATCTGCTGGGTGATCTGAAATTTGCCGGCATTCCCTGGTCGACTTTTCTGGCGCTGGCCTTCTGCGGCATCGACTTTGCCGGCATTGCCCGCCTGATCAATCCAGAAACGCGCACCAGCGACCTCAAAGAATCGTGGTACCTCTTCGGTGCCTGGCTGCTGGCCGCTACCGCGAATGCCGCCCTCACCTGGTGGGGAGTCGCCGTGGCCATCAGCAACCACCTGCCCGAAAGCGCTACTGTGATCAGCACCAACACGCTCACCCACATCGTCCCCATTTTCATCGCCATCCTGGTTTGGGTGATCCGTATCCTGATCATCGCCTCGCTGACCTCAGCCATTGAGCGTCTCACCGAACGCAAACCCAGCGGCTTTACCAGTGCCGGCGTCAATCGCCCGGAATATGCCAGCCATACCTCCAGTGCACAACGCGCCGCCCCGGTTTCTGCCCGTCCGCTGAACCTCACTCGCCAGCCGCGGCCATCCGCTCAGGCCCGCCCCGAGCCCACCTACCACGATTTGTTTGCCGGGCAGAGCTTCAGTAGCTACGAAAACAATAACCACAGCAAAAACCTGTAGCCATCAGCAGGTTGGACCCAAAAGCGTGGAATCGATTGATTCCACGCTTTGTCGTTTTTTATTCTTCCACCAGCGGGAGATATACCCGAAAAGTAGTGCCCTGTTTCAACTGCGATTCCACTTCAATCTTGCCCCCATGTTTTTCCGTGATCCATTTGGCAATGGAAAGCCCCAGGCCAAACCCTGAGGTAGGCGTATGGGTCCGCGACTTATCGCCGCGATAGAAACGTTCGAAAATGTGCGGCAAATCCTCCGGAGAAATGCCTGCACCATTATCTTTGACCGAGAAGAGGGCCATTGAACCTTCTTTGCACAAATTTACTTCCACAGTCCCCTTTTCAGGAGTATAGGCAATAGCGTTACTGATCAAATTCAGGAATACCTGCTTAATCCGGTCGGGGTCACCATTGACAATAGCCTGATCGATATTGACCAGTTTTACCTTTATCTTCTTCCCAGCCAGAACCGACGCCTGCTGCATCACGTCCATCAAGACCGAACCCAGATCAACTTTCATCCTATCCAGCGACATCACCCCTGATTCGGCTTGATTCAGGAGCAAAAGATCGCCCACCAGACGGGTCAGCCGATCTACTTCATTCTCGATTCCCGCCAGGGATTCCTCATCCACGCCAAATTTGCGGATAATACCAATGTTGCCCTTGATCACGGTCAACGGAGTACGCAGTTCATGGCTGACGTCCGCCAGAAAACGCCGCTGTGAGCCAAAGAGCGTCTCCAGGCGCTCGAGCGTCTTGTTGAAAGCCAGAGCCAGGTGACCCACCTCATCATTGCGAAACTCATTGATCGGAATCCGGCGTGCCAGATCATCAGCGTTTGAAATCTGTGTGGCAATATGGGTGATCGTTGTCAGCGGGGCCAGCCCGCGTTTGGTCAAAAGCCAGGTCAGCCAGGCAGTGATCAGCATGGCGCTGATGGTAAGAAAGATCAGAATCTTCGTCAGCGTGCCCTGGATGATGTCCATCAGCCCCAGATCAACGCCCACCTGCAAGATACCCGCCGGGCCGCGCATGGAAACCAGTGGCGTGGTGAAAACGCGCAGATGCAGACCATTCACTGTGCTGGTCGAAAAGGTAGTTTCACTGCCTACCCAGGCATTCTGATCCAGCGCCACCTTCCAGCCGGTAGGCCGGGAAATCTGCAGCTCATGGTTGCTCCCCCACACCTGAATGTAGATATTTTCTGAGGGTTCGTAAGTCGAGATCGAGCGGGCATCGAATTGCTCACCACGATTGATCTTGAGCAGAGCAATGATCTCATCACTTGAAGTCTGTAAAGACTGGTCAATGTTATTGACCATAATCACGCTGACCAGCCCATAAACCAAACCGCCGAAGAGCAAAAGCATGCTCCCCAGCAGTATAGTGTAAAGCAATGTAAGTCTAGTGCGTAAAGACATGCCGTGCCGGCTTATCCAACCTCACGCAGCACGTAGCCCACGCTGCGCACGGTGTGGATCAAGCGAGGTTCACCCTGGCCTTCAAGCTTTTGCCGCAGATAACGGATGTACACATCCAGCACGTTGCTCTCCCCGCCAAAGTCATACCCCCAGACGCGGTCGAAAATCAACTCACGCGTTAATACCTGCCGCGGATGACGCATGAAGAGCTCAAGCAAATCATATTCCTTGGCAGTCAACATAATGACCCGATTCTTGCGGGTGGCCTGACGGGTGGAAGTATCCAGAGTGAGATCGCTGAAAGAGAGTACCGGAGCACGCTCTACCTGAGTGCGCCGCAGCAAAGCCCGCACCCGCGCCAGCAATTCATCCAGTTCAAAGGGCTTGACCATGTAATCGTCTGCCCCGGCGTCCAGCCCGTGGATGCGATCTTCCAAAGCCTCTTTGGCTGTCAGCATTAAGATGGGAACCGTGCTGACCTCGCGCAAGCGCCGGCAGACTTCGAGACCATCCATTCCCGGCAGCATCCAATCCAAGAGCACCAGGTCAGGATGATTATCACGGTTCAAGTTCAGGCCGCTTTCTCCATCCAGAGCAGAATCGACCTGATATCCTTCATAAGACAGGGCCCGGCGTAATACTTTTGAGATTCCCTCGTCGTCCTCGATTATCAAGACCCGTTCCTTCATACGCCTCCTCCTGGAAGATTCGCAAAATATTGTCTATATTATTGCACACTTTTAATTCATTCACACTGGTTGTAAAGCGCTGATCTCGGGAACCGCGGCATTTCAACGCTGATAAGCATTATAATTTGACCATGGCCGCGAATCAAATCATTCCAGTGCATTATATAGAAAATAGCCAACAATTAGAAGATATTTCCTCACTTTTGGCCAATTTTCCTTACTTATCGGTAGATACGGAATCGAACAGCCTGTATGTTTATCGAGAACAAGTCTGCCTGCTGCAAATTTCCACCCCCGAAGCCGATTATTTGATCGACACCCTTTCGGTTCAAGATCTGAGCTGTCTGGCTCCCCTTTTCGCTAGCTCCGAACAAGAGAAGATCTTTCACGCTGCCGAATATGACATTATTTGCCTGAAACGCGATTTCAACTTCACCATCAACAATATTTTCGACACGATGGTAGCCGCGCGCATTCTGGGGGAACCGGCCGTTGGGTTGGGCTCTTTGCTCCAATCCCGTCTGGGAATTGTCGTAGAAAAGAAATACCAGCGGGCTAACTGGGGAATGCGTCCTCTCACCGCTGAAATGATCGAATATGCCAGACAAGACAGCCAGCACCTGTATGACCTGAAAGTGCTGCTCGAAAAAGATTTGAAAGATAAGAATCTCTGGGACCTGGCCCTGGAAGACTTCCGGTTGGGATGCGAAGTGAATGGGCATTCCCAGCCGACCAATTCCAGCATCTGGTGGAAGGTAGCAGGTGCCAGCGATATTTCGGCCAGCGAAGCCGCCATTTTACAGGCACTGTGCGACTTTCGTGAAGAGATCGCCGCCCGCCGCAATGTTCCTCCCTTCAAGATCATCTCGAATGAAATCCTCGTCAAATTAAGTCAAGAACCGCCAGCCAGCGAGCAAGAACTGGTGGGCATGCGCGGCATCTCCCCCCACTTCTTACAGCGCTACGGCCAAAACCTGATCCAGACCATTCACACCGGGATGGAAGCCAAACCACTGCCGCGTCCTTCCAAGCCGCGCCCAGACGAGCGCTTCTTACGCCGTCTGGATGCGCTGAAAGAGTGGCGCAAGACAAAGGGGAAAGAAGCCAGCGTGGAGTCAGATGTGGTTCTGCCGCGTGACTTTGTCGAACGCATTGCCGCCGAAAACCCCGAATCGATGGAAAAGCTGCATCAATTGATGGCCAGAATTCCCTGGCGTTACCAACACTACTCAAAAGAAATATTCAGTGTTTTACGCAAACAGGAGGTAGTATGAAAATTACATTCAATGGCGCTGCCCGAACGGTCACCGGCTCTCAACATTTGCTTGAAATCAATGGCAAAAAGATCCTGCTTGATTGCGGCCTCTTTCAGGGGCACCGGCAGGATTTCTATGATCGCAACCAGCACTTTAATTTCGACCCTACTGAGATCGACGCGGTCGTTCTCTCACACGCTCACATCGATCACAGCGGCAACCTGCCCAGTCTCGTCAAAGCCGGTTTTCGCGGCCCCATTTTCTCTACCCCGCCCACGGCTGAATTAGGCAAGATCATGCTGGCCGATTCCGCTCACATCCAGCAAGCCGATGCTGAGTATGCCAGCAAAAAGAATTCCCGCCGCGGTGAACCCGCCGTCGAGCCGCTGTACACCATGCAGGACGCCATCGATGCCTCAAACCAATACTACCCGGTGAAATATGACGAGCCCTTTTCCCCCATCCCGGGGGTAGAAGTGCGCTTTGTCGACGCCGGCCACATCCTGGGTTCCGCTGCCGTGGTCTTGAATATCAATGACAATGGTGAGAAGAAAAAATTCTGGTTCTCGGGCGACATCGGCCGCTTCAACATGCCGCTCCTGAATGACCCGATCTTGCCAGATAACGATGTCGATTACTTGTTGATGGAATGTACTTACGGTGACAAACCCCATCCCACCATGGATGAAGCCTACCAAGATCTGAAAGAGATCATGATCAAGACCAGCCATCGCGGCGGCAAGGTCATCATCCCGGCTTTCGCCGTAGGCCGTACGCAGGATATCGTCTACTTCATCAACCGTATGATCTCGGATGGTGAACTCGATCCGCTGCCCGTCTACGTGGATAGTCCTCTGGCCGTCGAGGCTTCAGAAATCTTCTTGAGCTTCCCGGAATATTTCGACGCAGAAACCCGTCAATTGATGATCGAACACCGTCACCCGGCGCTGGACTTCAAGGGGTTGACCTACATCAAGAGTGTGGATGAATCCAAACGGCTGAATGACCTGAAAGGCCCAATGGTGATCATTTCCGCTTCGGGAATGGCAGAAACAGGACGCATCCTGCATCATCTGCGCAATAACATTGAGAACCCCAACAACACGATCTTGATCGTGGGCTGGCAGGCCCCAGATACCCTGGGACGCCGCCTGGCCGAAGGAGATCGTCAGGTGCGCATCTTTGGACAGCTCTTCGACCGCCGCGCCGAAGTCAAGATCATCAACGGCTTTTCGGCACACGCAGGCCAGGACGCTCTGCTGCAATATGCACGCCGCGTCAAAGGTCACGCCAAACATATCTTCCTGGTGCATGGCGAGCCCGATAAAGAAGCCATCTTTGAATCTCTGCTCAAGCAAGAAGGGATTGGCCCGATTTCCTTCCCGGATTGGAAAGAGACGTACGAGATTTAACGTTTTTCGGTTATAATTTTGGCGATTGGAGAGGTGCCGCAGTGGCTGAACGGGGCGGTCTCGAAAACCGTTGTGGCCCTTTGGACCACCGAGGGTTCGAATCCCTCCCTCTCCGCTCGAAAACATGAGAACTCACTTTCTCATGTTTTTTTTGTTCCCTCTTGACTTTGCGGAAAAACGGTATTTATAATCATCTTGAACATGAGGGTTCACGTTGGTCTCAGGTTCAAAGGAGGTTGCTATGACCGAGAAAAGTGAATCATGCAAGACGAATCCGAAGATGGATGAAGCTCGTCAGCACATGAAGAGTGCCCACGAGAACATGCGCAAAGTAGCCGAGGCCTGGGTACCTGAAGGCGTCCGCGAGAATCAAAAAGCCGCCCGCAAGGAATTTTTGCTGGGGCTGCGCAGCCTGCTCGACGCGGCGATCGACGAAAGCGAAAAGTGATCCTGATTAACGAAAAGCAGGGCATGAGTACTCATGCCCTGCTTTTGTTTAAGAGAAACTCTATCGCAGTAAGATCCCTAACAGCGTCAAAAACGCCAGCGAGCCTAAAATGATCGCTGGAACCCTCTGCCCAGCCAGATAAAGCTGCACAGCGCTGAACAGAAAAGCCGCAAAGATCAATGCAGCCGCGATCTTGCGGGTAGAGCGATTCAACTGCTCCACCTCACGCATCAGAGCCGGCATGCGCACTTCCAACCGCCCCTGTTCGATGGTGGTGATCAAGGCATCCGTGCGCCCGGGTAAAGTGATCAGTTTGCGCAGCATTTCCAGACCTTCGTCAAAGGCCATCTTCCATTTACCGCCGCCCTCTGACTCAGCCAGAGAAGTAGCATAAGGGGCAAGACTGTTCCAGATGTTGAAATCGGGGTTCAACCCCGAGCATATCCCCGAGAGGATAGCCACACACCGCCCCAACAAAATCAAATGTTCCGGGATCTGGAAAGGCATTTCGTACAGCAGATCGCTGAATTCATCCACAAATTTCTGGGCTTCATCAGCGTGCATCTCGACCATTTCTTTGGTCGACTTGCCCCACAGGCTCTCGAAGACCATCTGATTGGCGCGTTCCAGTTGTTCCAGATCAGCACCTGGCAAAAGCAAATCAAGGTCCTGATAAGCTTCTACCAGCCGGTGGGCATTTTTGGCCCCCACCGCGATCAACACTTCCTTCAAGCCGCTGAAAGTCCCTTCCGGTAAAGTACCGGTCATTCCAAAATCAATGAAGGTCAGCTTCCATTTTCCGGCATCTTCTCCAGCAACAGCCGGCTGCACAAACAGATTGCCCGGGTGCGGGTCCGCGTGAAAAAAGCCATCCTCGAAAACCTGTTTAAGATAAGCATTGATCAACCGCTCCGCGACTTCATCACGGTCGATGCCAGCGGCTTCGATCGCTGCATAATCTGAGATTTTGATGGCCCGCACATCCTCGAGAGTAAGCACCCGTCGGGTGGTATGGCTCCAGATTACCTGGGGAACACGAATCAGGGAGTCTTCTTGGAAATTTTCGGCGAATTTCTCGGCGTTTTTTCCTTCGTGGAGGTAATCCAGCTCCTCATAAAGCGAGCTGCTGAATTCCTCCAACAGCAATTTCATGTTGACCCGTTTCTTGATCGGCGGATAATTCTGCACCCAGCGGCCCACAATTCGCAGTGCGGCCAGATCCGTCTCGACGATCTCTTCGATGTGCGGACGCTGCACTTTGACCACCACCGGAGGGATCGGCATCTCACCCTCTGACCTGATCTGAGCACAATAGACCTGCCCAATGGAAGCTGCAGCCAAAGGCACGCGGTCAAAATCGCTGAATTTTTCTGCCAGCGGGCAGCCAAGCTCAGCTTCGAGCAAAGCACGGATCGGCTCGAAAGATTCTGGCGCTACCTCGTCCTGCAGGTTCGCCAGTTCACTCGTAATCTCACGGGGCAGCACATCCAGACGAGACGAGAGGAACTGCCCCACCTTGATCATCACCCCGCCCATCTGACTGGCCAGAGAGCGAAAACCAACCGCGATCTGAGTCATCCGCCGCGCTCGAGTAGATTGAGTGACCCGACGAAAACCGATTTTGGGCAAAATCACTTCCCACCCGATCAAGCCCAGCAGAGTCCAACCAAAGAACCATAAGATTTTATAGTAACGTTGCCGAAAAGCCTTCACGTCATCCTTCTTGAGGCACTCAATATAAAGTGATAAAGTAGTAAACCGCCACGCTCAGACCAATTGCCACCACGATCCAGCGCAGCATCTGTGAGTTGACCTTCCCGGCCAGCCTTCCACCCATCACCCCTCCCAATAAAGCAGCCACCGCCATTACTCCGGCCACTCCCCAGTTAACCCGCTGAGAAAACACAAAAAAGAGAGCCGCGGCTACGTTGCAGGCCAGAGAGAGTGTTTGTTTCAGGGCATTGAGCCGCACCAATGAATCATTGGCGATCATTCCCAGCGCGGCCAGCAAGATCACACCCAAACCAGCGCCGAAATATCCCCCATAACAGGTCGCCAGAAATACCGCACCGCTGCCCAGCAGGTTTTGTCCCACAGAAATTGCTTGAGAATCAGCCTTGCTGACCAGCAGCTTTTTCAAAGGCTCTCCGCCTGCCAATAAAAGGGAAGCAAACAGGATGACGAAAGGCACCACATTACGGAACGCCTTTTCCCCTGTGATCATCAATAAATAGCCCCCGGTAACTCCACCCAGAATTGCCGCCGGGATAAACCACCGCAGTCGAGATTTTTGCCCCTGCAGCAGGTTTTTTTGCGCATAAGAAGAGCCAAAATAGCCCGGGCACAGCGCTACCGTATTGGTCATATTGGCTGAAACTGCCGGCAGCCCAACGAAGGTCAGCAGCGGGAATGTGATCAGTGTGCCCCCACCCGCCAGCGAGTTCACTCCCCCCGCGAGAAAAGCGCCAACTGCAATAAGGAAATATTGCCAAACCTGCATCGATTCATTCCTTTAATATAGAACCCACTCGCA
>JAAZOQ010000204.1 GCA_012797695.1 Anaerolineaceae bacterium
CTCGAGAAATGGATGGTACGAATTCCCATTTCGATCTATTTGGGCTGGATTAGCGTGGCTACCATCGCCAACGTGACCGATGTGCTCGATTATGCCGGGTTCAAAGGCGGAATGCTTTCTGGACAGGTTTGGGCAGCCATTTTGCTGGGAGTGGCTTCGCTCCTGGCTCTGCTGATGACCGTTATTCGCAAAGACGTTGCCTTTGTGGCAGTCTTGCTCTGGGCGTTCATTGGAATTGCTATCAAGTTTAGCCAGGAGCCGGTGGTAGCTACCGCTGCCTGGATTGCCAGTGGCCTGATGGTTGGATTGATGCTGGTGAGCGGAGTTCTGGCACTGCGAAAACGGGCATAGGTTTTGGATGTAAAGAAAAAGGAGAGTTGATATTTCAACTCTCCTTTTTTGTATATTACAAGGTTATTTGGTTAAGGCAGTGAGCTGCTGGCTAAGCTTTTCGGCGGTCAATTTGAATTGATCCAGCCGACCACGCTCCTTTTCGACTACTTGCGCCGGGGCCTTGCTGCCGAAATCACTGGCAAGCAGTTTCTCGAGCCGTTCGATCTGGTTCTGCGTCTCGGATAGCTCTTTCTCGAGGCGGGCTTTTTCTTGTTTGGGATCGACCAGATCGGCCAGGGGCAGGAAGACCTCAATGCCAGCCACTACCAGAGAAACAGCATTTTCTGGGGTTTGGGCGGGGTGAGCGGTGATGGTGAGATGGCTGGGTTCTAGGTTCACCAAAGAACATAGAATGCTCTGCTGTGATTCAAAGATCGGTTGTTTCTCACTGGCGGCAATGATGGCGCCAATCTTTTTGGCAGGAGCGACTCCTTTTTCGGCGCGCAGATTACGGATCGCCCGGACTACTTCTTGAATCAGGGAGAAATCCTGAATGGTTTGATCTTCCCAACCCTCAGGTTCACTGGCTTCGGGCCAATGGGCAATGATCAGTGCTTCTTCCCAGGTCAGGTGAGTGTTGTAAGGGGTGAAACCGGCTTCCAGTGAGGCGGATTTGAGTGCCTGCCAGAGTTCTTCGGTAACAAAGGGGGTGAAGGGATGCAACAGGCGCAGGCAGGCATCCAGCACGCGCACCAGGGTAGCAGCAGTGTAATAAGCGCGATCGCCGCCTTCTGCAAGCTGGGTCTTGGCAATTTCGAGGTACCAGTCGGCGAACTCTCCCCAGAAGAATTCATAAATCTGCCGGCCGGCTTCACCGAATTGATAATTGGTGAAAAGACGGTCCGATTCACGGATCAGGGCATTAAGGCGAGCCCAAATCCAGGAATCCGCCAGCGTCCATTGCGGAGCAGCGGCGGGTTTGGCAGGAGCCTGGGTGAGGGAACCGATGACGAAGCGGCCGGCATTCCAGATCTTGTTGGCGAAATTGCGATTGCCTTCCACTTTCTTGAGACTGAGGTTGCTATCCTTGCCAGGGGTGGAACCCACCAGCAGGGTGAAGCGCAGTGCATCCGTGCCCAGGTCTTCCATGACCACCAGCGGATCGATCACGTTGCCTTTGGTCTTGCTCATCTTCTGACCTTTTTCATCCAGGATCAGGCCGTGCAGATAGATGGTGTGGAAGGGTGGTTTCCCGGTGAACTCGATGCCGAACATCATCATGCGGGCGACCCAGAAGAAGAGGATATCCGCGGCGGTCTCGAGTACCGAAGTTGGATAGAAATATTCCAGATCAGGGGTTTTCTCGGGCCAACCCAGTGTCGAAAATGGCCACAGGCCAGAAGAGAACCAGGTATCGAGTACGTCTTCATCTTGATGGATGGCATGGCTGTGACAGTGAGCGCATTCACTGGGGTCTTCGCGTGCCACGGTCATTTCGCCGCAGTCATCGCAGTACCAGACCGGGATGCGGTGCCCCCACCATAACTGGCGGCTGATGCACCAATCGCGGATGTTTTCCATCCAGTTGTAGTAAACCTTGGTAAAACGTTCCGGGATGATGCGGGTTTGGCCAGTCTTCACGGCTTCGAGCGCTTTATCGGCCAGAGGCTGAATCTTGACAAACCACTGGGTCGAGATCATGGGTTCGACGATTTCGCCGCCGCGCTGAGAACGCGGTACGTTCAGGGTGTAAGGCTGCTCTTTGATCACCAATCCCTGTGTGCGCATGTCTTCCCACAATTTCTTGCGGCACTCGAAGCGATCCAATCCGGCATACGGACCGCCGTTCTCATTGATGTGAGCGCTTTGATCGAGGATGTTGATGAATTCCAGCTGATGATTTTGCCCAATGGCATAATCGTTGGGGTCGTGGGCCGGAGTGATCTTTACCGCACCGGTACCAAATTCACGATCCACGTATTCATCGGCGATGACCTGAATATGTCGGCCCAGAACAGGCACTACCAGTTCTTTGCCCAGGAATTTATGATAGCGGTCATCTTCAGGATGGATGGCTACTGCAGTATCCCCCAGAATGGTCTCGGGGCGAGTGGTGGCTACCGGGATGTATTCGCCGGAGCCATCGGCCAGCATATATTTGAAGTAATACAAAAAACCGGGTTCCTCAGAATATTCCACCTCAAGGTCTGAAACAGCCGTGCGCAGAGAGGGAGACCAGTTGATCATACGCGGCCCACGGTAGATCAGCCCTTTTTCGTAGAGGGTCACGAAGGCTTCGCGTACGGCCTTTGAAAGCCCTTCATCGAGGGTAAAGCGCTGGCGCGACCAATCGCATGAAGCCCCCAGACGGCGAATCTGGTGGGTGATGCGGTTACCATATTTCTCTTTCCATTCCCAGGTGTGGCGCAGGAATTCCTCGCGGCCAATTTCGTCGCGCTTGATGCCCTGCTTGGCCAGGGATTTTTCCACCAGCATCTGGGTGGCAATGCCGGCGTGATCGGTGCCCGGCACCCACAGGGTAGGCACTCCCTTCATGCGGTTGTAGCGGATCATCAAATCTTCGGTGGAGACGAACATGGCATGCCCCAGGTGCAACTCACCGGTCACATTGGGCGGCGGGATCGAGATGACGAAGGGTTTCTTGGTCGGGTCGAAGTTGGGCGTAGAAGGGTCGTTGGTAGGCTTGAAATAGCCTTTTTCTTCCCACATCTGGTAGAGACGCTGCTCCACAGAGCGAAAATCGTACGTTTTTGACATTTCTTCGGTCATAATGACATCTCCAGTCGAAATTCGAGATAATTAAATAAAAAACCTTTCATCCTGTAGAGGACGAAAGGGAAGCTTCCGCGGTACCACCTCGATTTGCCCTGATAAGGGCACTCTCAGCCGAACGAACATTCGGTTTCGCTGTAACGGGCTTCCCGTGCCGGTCTAGTTTCGCAACCAACGGATTTCTTCGGCAAGAATGATCAAATGACTTCGGTACCCTTGCACTGAAGAGGCTTTCAGCCATTGGCCTCTCTCTCTGACAGGTGAGGAGCAACCTACTCCTTTTGACCTAACTCGTATAAAATTGATGCTGTGATTATACAAACTTGGCAGCTTTTCGTCAATTGCTGATTTGTCTATGCTGCCCAAAACAAGGATGACCATGATCAACGAGGAACTGCTGCGCTGGTCGCAGCAAATTCAGGCGATTGCCCAAAACGGCATGGCTTATACTACCAACGTGTTCGACCTGGGGCGTTTTCAGGAACTGCGCCACATTGCAGCAGAAATGATGGCGGCAGCCACCGGAGCTGAGTTGGCCGAGGTTTCCAGTGTGTTCGACGTGCAATCGGGTTATGCTACACCCAAGCTGGACGTTCGCGGAGTGGTGTTTAAAGAGGATAAAATCTTGATGGTCGAGGAACTCAACGATCATAAACGCTGGACTTTGCCGGGCGGTTGGGTGGATATCAATGAGCCTCTCAGTCAGGCGGTGGAAAGAGAAGTGCGGGAAGAAGCTGGAATGATCGTCAAGGCACGCAAAGTAGCGGCGATCTTTGATCGCAACCAGCATGGGCATCCACTTTATCCCTTTCACCTGTATAAAATCTTTGTGATGTGCGATCTCATTGCCGAGGCGACCCCTGACCCAACCGAGACGGCGGAACCCTCATTCTTTGCTTTGGATGAGATCACCAATTTGAGCGAGGCGAGGGTAACGCTGGAAGAGTTGAAGCGCCTTTTTGCTCACCACGAGCATCCAGAATTACCGACAGAATTCGATTGAACGATAAAGGATTATTTTGAAAAGGAAGATTCTCTTAATCTGTGCCATTCTGGCACTGCTAAGTCTGGCGGCCTGTCAGGGAAATATTCCTGCTGAGCTGACCCCAAGTGCGACTTCTCCATCTGTATTAACTGAAGAAGCAGCAACGGTAACGCCTACTGCTCAAACGCTGACTGTACAACCCGGTCAGTTGCAGGGTACACAGATCTTCTTCATGCACCCCTGGGCGGGAGATACCGCTACTTTGATGCAGGCGCTGGTGGATGAGTTCAATCAGGGTAACTCCTGGGGAATTCAGGTGAATTTGATCACCCCGGGCTCTACGGGTTCGCTGATGGATGATCTTTACAATCGGCTGCAAACCTCCGTGCCCCCAGATGTAGTAGCTCTCCCCATTGATGAACTGGTAGCGCTGAACCGCAACAGCCAGACCGTGATCGACTTGACCTCGTTCGTAAGTTCCAGTGAGGTTGGCTTTTCACAGAGTGACATCGATAATTTTTCTCCGCTATTCTGGAATCAAGACGAGATCAATGGCTACCGCTATGCCATTCCTGCCCAGCGTACGGCCAAGGTGTTGATCTATAACCGCACCTGGGCACAAGAACTGGGTTTCGAAAACCCACCCAGTACACCGGAAGAATTCCAGATACAGGTTTGCGCTGCTCATGCAGCCATGAAGAAAGATGCCGACGTCAGCAATGATGGTCTGGGCGGATATTACGTCGATACTGATGCCATGACCCTGGCAAGCTGGGGCGAGGCCTTCGGCGCAGATTATGTCCAGAATGGCAAGGTGAGCTTCAACTCCAGCCCATTGCAAGAGGCTCTGGCATATTTACATGACCTGTCCACGGCCGGGTGTGCCTGGTGGAGCAGCGATCATGCAGCCCCTTACGATTATTTCGCCGCCCGCAAAACGCTGGCGTATAGCGCTGACCTGCAGGATCTGCAGCGTCAGCAAAAGCTGATGGCGCTGAACGGCAGCAGCGATGATTGGGTGGTCATTCCGTTCCCGACAGAAAGCGGAACCCCGACTGTGCTGGCACAGGGCCCTTCGTATGCCATTCTGGCACAGGCAGCGGATAAACAACTGGCAGCCTGGCTTTTCATCAAATGGCTGAGTAATGCTGATCGCAGCGGCCTGCTGGTGAAATCGGCGGCTACCTTGCCTTTGGGAGACGCTCTGATCAATTATTCTATCGAACTGGGGGATTCACTGCCGCAGTGGACGCAGGCGGTCAATCTGATGCAGTACATTCAAGTGCTGCCCGTCAGCGCGGACTGGCCCAATGCACGCATGGTGCTGGAAGATGCCGGCGGACAACTTTTCAGCGGTACGGTGACGGACGAGCAAATCGCAGCGTTGACGCAGCAGATGGACGATACGCTGGACGAATTGATGGGCAGATAACATGACTGAGACGATCATTTATACGGACGGGGGCTGCGATCCTAACCCGGGGCCGGGTGGTTGGGCGGCCTTGTTGATTTACGGAGAGGCACGCAAGGAGCTTAGCGGCTTCGATCCGCAGACGACCAATAACCGCATGGAACTCACCGCCGCCATCCAGGCGCTACAGGCTTTGAAAAAGCCAGCTAATGTGAGGCTGTACACTGATTCGCAATATCTACAGCGCGGCATCGAAGAATGGATGCCCGGTTGGCTCAGGAAGAACTGGCGTGGCAGCAGTGGGCCGGTGGCGAATCAGGATCTGTGGAAAGAACTGCTGGCGGCAATGGCTCCGCACCAGGTGAAATGGGAATGGGTGCGCGGGCATGCGGGTAACCCTAATAATGAACGTGTCGATTGGTTGGTGCATCAGGCACGCAAGAATCATTAGATTGTCAGTTGGCTTTCTGCTGATCTGGTTTGCATCAAAATTGCCCTGGCTTCGGTCAGGGCGTTTTCGTCGCTTAACGCCAGCAGCGTATCCCCGGATTGCAGTACGGTGCTGCCATTAGGCTGCAGATGTTCCTGACCCCGGTGGATCAGAATGATGAGATAACCCGCGGGTAATTGCAGCTCCATGATTGACTTCCCGGCGCAGGTGGCATCCACTGGGAGCGTTGTTTCGATCAACTGGCTGGAAAGCGCTTCGGGGTGGATCAAAGCCAGGGGAGATTCCACCTTTTCTGGTCCGGGGACTTCCAGTTGGAGCCAACGCGCCAATTGCGGAATAAATGTGCCTTGCAGCAGGACCGAGGTGATCACCACGAAGAAAACGATATTGAAGATCAGATCGGCATCCTGCACCCCGGCTACCAGCGGATAGGTAGCCAGCACAATGGGAACCGCTCCGCGTAACCCCACCCAGGAGGCGAATAGTTTTTCTCGCCACGAATATCGGAAAGGGAGCAGGGTAAGAAAGACAGCCACCGGGCGGGCCAGAAGGACCAGGCTTACCGCCAGCAAAAGGGCTGGGCCAGCTACCTGGATCACGCGGCTGGGAAAAACAAGCAACCCCAAAGTTAGAAAGAGAACAATCTGAGAAAGCCAGGCGGAAGTATCCAGAAAGCGCATGGTACTGTGGCGGTGCAAGAAGTCTTTCTTGCCCATGAGCAGGCCCAGAAGATAGACCGCCAGGAAAGGACTGCCTTTGAGCAGGCTGGCGACGGCAAAAGCGATCATGACCAGGGCCAGACTGAGCACAGGATACAAACCTTCAACGCCGAGTCTGAGACGATTGATAAGAAAGAGCGCCAGTTGGGCAAAGAGCCAGCCTACCAGAACCCCTACGCCGATCTGCAGCACCAGCAGCCCCAACAGAGAGAGCAGGGAAGTCTGGGGCGCGGTCATCAACGTGAGCAAGGATACGGTCAGAATGACAGCCATAGGGTCATTGCTGCCGGATTCGAGTTCGAGCAGAGAGCTTAAGCGCTGCGGCAGGCGAACCCCGCGGGAACGCAGGATAGAGAAAACCGCGGCTGCATCCGTGGAGGAAATGATGGCACCAATGAGCAGAGACTCCAGCCAGGTGATTTTGAGCAGCGCATGGACAATGACCCCAAAGACCGCTGCGGTCAGAATTACCCCCAGCGTGGCCAGCAGGATACCTTCGCGAGCTACCTTGCGGATGTCTTTCCAGGCGGTATCCAGACCACTCGAAAACAAGATCAAGGCCAAACAGATATTGGCAATTTGCTGGGTCAAATGGGGGTCATCAAAATAGATCCCGCCAATGCCTTCTGAGCCGGCCAGCATTCCGATCCCCAGAAAGAGAAGCAATAAGGGAATGCCGAAGCGATCCGAAACTTTGCTGATCAGGACGCACAGCAAGAGGAGTGACGAGACAATAATCAGTAAGGTTTCAAAGGGAACGTTCATAGCAGAATTATAGCGAAAAAGAGGCGTTACCGCCTCTCAAAATAGGATCATTGATGCTAAAGATTAAATAAAAAGAGGCGACGATGGGATTTGAACCCATGATCAGGGTTTTGCAGACCCTTGCCTTAGCCTCTTGGCCACGTCGCCTGGAACGATTGCATTTTATCAAAGACCCGTGCGCAGGTCAAGGACAAAAGAAAAAA
>JAAZOQ010000205.1 GCA_012797695.1 Anaerolineaceae bacterium
GCCGAGACGTGACTGATGAAGCTGCCCATCTGCCACAGTTCATCCACAGAATCGTTGAACCCCGGGATCAGCAAAGAAACCACCTCTACCCAGAGGCCCATCTTTTTGGCCAGTGCAATGGTATCCAGCACCGGCTGCAACCGGCCGCCCATTTCGCGGTAGCGGGCCTCCTGCATGCTTTTTAGATCGACCTTGTAGGCATCCAGATACGGATGCAAATATTCCAGCACTTCAGGGGTGGCAAAACCATTAGAAACGTAAGCCGTCTTCAAACCACGTTTTTTGGCCTCGCTGAAAATGGCCACGGCCCATTCACTGCTGATCAGGGGTTCGTTGTAGCTCGAGACGATGCCGGCTGCGCCGTGTGCCACGGCTGCTTCCGCCAACTGCACCGGGTCGATCAAATCAATCTGATCCAGATACCGGCCGGCAGTTTCATCCCGTAGCGCCTGCGAGGTGACCCAGTTCTGGCAAAATTCGCAGTGGAAGTTGCAGCCCAGCATTCCAAAAGTGACCACTGTACGGCCCGGTAAAAAATGATTGAAGGGCTTCTTTTCCACCGGGTCCAGCTGCACGCCGGCCGCATACCCCCACGGAACGCGCAACTGGCCATTTTCGTTATAGCGTACTCCGCAAATACCTGATTTCTCAGGAGCAATCAAACAGCGATGCGCGCAAGCCTGGCAGCGCACCGCCGTTCCCTCCACGGTAAACAATCCCCCAACCCGGGTATATTTCTTCAATTCGTTACGATCGATCATTTCTGAGCCTCATTTTCATTATAGCGCGGCTCTCCGGTGAGATTTGCGTAAAAGGCGGCAGTCAGAAGACTCTCCCCACCAGCAAGCTGTGGTAAACTGGCATTTATGGACGAAAAAACCCTGAAAATGCTCGAATTCCCGAAAGTTATGGCCAGATTGGCCAGTTACGCCGCTTTCAGCGCTTCCAGCGAACTGGCTGACCACCTGGCACCAGCAGCCAGGCTCGAAGAAGCCGAACAGCGATTGCAGCGCACCCGTGAGGCACGCCACCTGCTCAGCGTCAACGATTCGGTCAGCATCGGCGGGGCCAATGACATTCGTCCGCTGGCCGCTCTGGCCGCGCGCGGCGGAGTACTCAACGAAGCGGACCTGCTGGCCGTAAGCGGCACGCTGGTGGCGGCACGCACGCTGTGGCGTGCCATGGAAAAGAGCGCTTCTCTATATCCGCAGTTGAGTGAGATTGCACGCGAGCTGACGCCGCCCTCCGGGATTATCGAGGCCATATCGCGCTGCATTTCTGACCACGCCGAGGTGCTGGATAGTGCTTCGACTAAATTGCTATCGATCCGCAGTGAGCTCAAGGTCTCCCATGACCGGCTGATGAGCAAACTGGAGCGGTTGATCAACGACTCGCATACCGCCCCCATGCTGCAGGAATCCATCATCACCCAGCGCAACGGCCGCTACGTGGTGCCCCTGCGCGCCGAGTTCAAGAGCCGGCTCAAATCCATCATTCACGACCAGTCGTCCTCAGGGGCCACCCTGTTTGTGGAACCGATTGCGGTCGTCGAGCTGAACAACCGCTGGCACGAACTGCAGCTCGAAGAGCGCGACGAAATTCGCCGCATCCTGGCAGAGCTTTCAGCTCAGGTCGGCAGCGAAGCCGAATCCATCCGCGCCATCGTGACGGCGCTGGCTGAGTTCGACTTGGCGTTGATGTGCGCCAAATATGCGGAAGACTTGAAAGCCAGTGAACCGATTCTGCACCCCATTCACCCACCCGAGAAAGAACATACTCCCGGCACGGTCATCAAGCTGATGAAAGCGCGCCATCCCCTGCTTGACCCGGCCACCGTGGTGCCCGTGGATATCGAACTGGACCCGGCTACCTTTGCCGTCATCATCACCGGCCCGAACACCGGCGGCAAGACCGTCACGCTCAAGACAGTCGGCCTGATGGTCGCCATGGCCGAATGTGGGCTGCACATCCCAGCCCAATCGGGCAGCGAATTGAGCTTCTTCGACAATATCTACGCCGACATCGGCGATGAACAATCCATTGAACAGTCCCTTTCGACGTTTTCCGGGCACATCACCAACATCGTGCGCATCCTGCAGTATGCCCGCTCCAAAACGCTGGTGCTGCTGGATGAACTGGGCGCTGGCACCGATCCGCAGGAAGGGTCGGCCATTGCTCGCGCCATCATGCTTTACCTCATCGAAAAAAGGGTCCCTTGCATGATCGCCACCCACTACCCTGAGTTAAAAGCCCTGGCCCATGCCACGCCGGGAGCGGTAAATGCCTGCATGGAATTCAACCTGAAGACGCTCAAGCCCACCTATCGTCTGACCATCGGCATCCCAGGCAAATCGAATGCTTTTGCCATCGCTCAGCGGTTGAACCTGCCCGGAGAGATTCTGGATGCCGCCCGTGCCATGATCGACCCGGACGAACTCAAATCAGAAGAACTGCTCAACGAGATCCATCACCAGCGGGAGGTGGCCCGCAAAGCCCGCGCCGCTGCCGATCACGACCGCTCGATTGCCATGAACCTCAAGCACGAGTTGGACCAACGTCTCAGCCAGATTGAAACCGAACGACAGAAAGAACTGGAAAAGAGCCGTCAAAAAGCGGAAGAAGAACTGCTGGCGCTGCAAAAAGAGCTGACCGAAGTACGCCAGAGTCTGCAGCGCGCACGCCAGCCACTGGATGCGCTGGCTGCCGTGCAGGAAAAGGTAGAACAGATCGAGACGAAGGTCGCCAAACCCATCCTGCAGCCGCCGTTGGTCGAGTCGCTGGGGAACTTCGTGCCGCAGGTTGGCAAACGGGCTCGCTTGCGCAGTCTCAACGCTGAAGGGACGATCACCTCGCTGACCCAGGAAGAAGCCGAAGTGCTGGTCGGAAACCTGCGTATGCGCGTCAAGGTGCAGGACCTCGGCCCGCTGAAAGAGGAACCCGAGGCCGCCGCGGCTCCCAAAGCTTCGCGTCGTGTGCGCCAGGCGCTGGAAAACGATGCCAGCACACCGTCCCAACCGACTTTCGTTCCCTCGCCGGGGATGGAGATCGACGTCCGCGGCCAGCGCGCCGAAGACGCCCTGGATATCCTCGACCGCTACCTCGATTCGGCTGTGGTCGCAGGCATGCCTTTCGTACGCGTGATCCACGGCAAAGGCACCGGCAAACTGCGCCAGGTCTTGCGCGAAGCCCTGCAGGAAAACCCCAACGTCAGCAGCTTCGAATCCGGCGCGGATAACGAAGGCGGCGATGGCGTTACCGTTGTTCACCTGTCCACAAACTAGTTAAAAATAAAGGTCGACAGTATCACTCCCCACGAGGCTGTCGACCTTATTGCTCAAGCTCCCTGTATCTTGAGCAGAAGTATTCGCACTTAGTAATATTTATACATCATAAACGTTGACATAACGTTGACAAATTACACTTTAAGCAAGCGGTTCGGACTGCGCAAAAAGGCCCTTACCGTCTTACTGATCTCTCCACCATTGGTCGATTGCCGCAGTTGTTCGAGCAAGCGACGATGTATTCTACGCAGTTCCGTTCGTTCTGCCTTATCCGTGCTGATTTCCATCCAGATCTCCAGCAGCATCAGCTCGTACCAGTACACTCCATACTGAGTCGCTTTCTCAAAAAAGGCCTTACAGGAGCCCGCCTCGTCATCCCCCACCCTGCCTGGGGAGGAAAAGTCATGCAAAATGGCAAGAAAATCGCTGATCCCCACCCCAGCCTGCTCAGGGATTTGCCGCAGGCAATCGTCGATCCGTGGGTTGGGAATGACTTGCCGCCCCTGTCTCAACTCAGAGAGTACCTGATTTACCTGAAACTGCAGCAGCAATAATTCGTAATGCTGCTCTTTCACCCGAGAAAGCAGCTCTTCCAGGTGTGGGTCACCCTCTGCTGAACTTCCGTTCGCAGC
>JAAZOQ010000206.1 GCA_012797695.1 Anaerolineaceae bacterium
ACTGGTGATCGCCGGTTTCGGCCTGGCCGGGCCGCAAACCCTGACCAACATTCTCTTTGCCGAGGTCGCGGACGAAGACGAACTGCGCACCGGCGTGCGCCGTGAAGGAGCTTTCTTTGGCGTGAACGCCCTCATCACCAAGCCAGCGCAATCCATCGCCCTGGCTCTGGCCCCGTTCATTCTCGAAGCCACTCACTTCGTCACCCGCGAATCCAATGGCGGCGTGACCATGCTCAACCAACCCGCCAGTGCCGTCTTTGGCATCAAGCTGTTCATTGGCCTGATCCCCGGGATTGCCATGCTGCTGGGAGCGCTGATCCTGTTTGCTTTCCCCTTGCGCGGCGAAAAACTGGCCGAGATGCAGCGGCAGGTGCTGGAACTGCACGCGAAAAAGAAAGAAGCCCTCGAAAAGTTATCGGCATAACTGAAAAGAGACGCCTCACGGCGTCTCTTTTTTATTTGAACAGGTTTTGGATCTCCCCCAGGTTTTGCACGATCAAATCAGCCCCAGCGCGGCGCAGCTCCTTTTCGGTGCCAAAACCACACAACACTCCGATCGTCTGTGCCCCAGCCGCCCGGCCGGCGACCACATCCACCGTGGTATCGCCCACCATGACACAATTCGCCGGAGCAATGCCCATGCGTTCCGCTGCCCAGAGAATGGGATGCGGATAAGGCTTGGTATGCTCACAGGTCTGCGAGGTAGCAACTGATTGAAAGAACTGGCCCAACTGAAACTGGTCGATAAAATTCAGAGTTGTACTTTCGTCGCGCGCGCTGACCACAGAAAGCGGAAAACGCACCGACAACGAAGCCAGCAAGGAATCAGCCTGCTGCATCAGCCAAAAAGTCTTGGGGGCCTGGCGGCGCCGCAGGATCAGACGTTCATAGAGGCGGGCAAAGTTATCATCCAGGCTCCAGGCATCGAGGCGATGGTAAATGGCATTCATGGGTGTCTCAGTAGCCATCACCAGCCAGCGGGCTGCCGCGCGGGCATCACGTGCCCGCAGCAAAAAACGCAGCGCAGATAGACGGCGTTCAATCCCGGCGACCCACTTGTCGTCAGTATCGCTCAAGGTACCATCCACGTCAAAGCAAAAAGCCTTGACCCGCGAAACATCGAACGGCATGGACTAATTCCCGGCTTCGAGAGCAGCCGTCAATTGGGCATTCACCTCAGCGGAAGGAGCCATGACCCACAGAACCGCGCTCCCCGTATCTACCATCGTGACGTAACCATCATCCGTGGTATTCCAGGAAATGGAATCCTGCCCCTGCTGCTGCGGATCTCCCCAACGATCCTGCCCGTAGGTTTGACTGGCCTGCCAGAATTCTTCTTTATCTGCGGAGGTATCCCACACCGATTTCCAAACCATCGCGAACTCATCGTTGCTGTCATTGGTGTAATAGATATAAGCATCGCCGCCCCAGCCAGCCGACGCGTCTTTGGCAGTCTGATCCTCCAGCCGGAAGCTGGCATCGCGGCCATCCGCAAGGAGCAGATAGGTGTACCACTCGCCCATCGTATTGCGGTCTACTTCACGCCAGTTCTTCCCCAGCGTCTTCAACAGATCAGGCAGGGTTACATCGATCGGCTCATCGTTGGGATACTTTTCCGGGTGAATGATCTGTTCAGTCGAGACCGGCGGGTTCTTGTAAGCTGCATCTACTGCCTTCCATTGGCCCTGTTTATAGAGTGAAGACACGAAATCCAACCCTTGAGAATATGGGAAGAGGAAATCCTCTTTCATGTAAGCTGGGGCGGAATCGTAAACCGGACTGGTGTAAGTTTGCTGAAACTCATCGATCTGCTGCTTATCCTGATCAGTGCTGTATTTGTAATACCAGTACTGTTCCGAAAGCACAGCATCCCCCTCGATCAACGCGGTGACCGCAGCACAATACTCAGAATGATCTTTACAGTAATCATCATTCATCTTCAGCCCATTTTCCATATCATAGGTCTGGTCCTGCAAGACGTGAGTGAATTCATGGGCGTAGGTCATACGCTCGGTACCGCCAAAGCCCTCATCCGAAACGACGTACATGTCTTTGGTCTTGTTATCGTAATAACCGGCGATCTGCTCGGAATAAAGTTTGACGTAAAAATCATGCAGATCAAAATCTTTGGGAAGCAGCCCAAAAGCACTCAATTCTTCAGCATCGTCTTTGGCTTCCTCATCGGTATAATCGGCAAAGAATTCGTTGATGACGTGATCTTTCAGCTCATCCGTGGTCAACAGAGCACGAGAGAGGGGCTGCGTCATGGTCAAGCCGCGATATGACTGTACCTGTGACTGGATCTCATCCATCTGCAAATCGATACTGCTTTCGGTCGCCGTCGGAACTACCGCGGCGGTAGAAGTGCTGCCGCGGGCAATCAGCACCGCCACGAGAATCAGCGCGGCACTCAGTAAAACACAGCCCGCCAAAACAATCGCTAAAATCGAGAGAGTTACTTTTTTGGTCATGTGATTTCCTCTTTATCCGTTTTTCATCGATGAGAGGCAA
>JAAZOQ010000024.1 GCA_012797695.1 Anaerolineaceae bacterium
AGTTCCGTTTCGAGAACATTGCCTCCGTGCTTAAAGACGAAAACGGACAGATCGTTGCGGGGATGGAATTGTGCCGAATCGTGGAAGACCGGGAGCGGGCTTTCGATGAATTGAGAGCGGCAACCGAAAAACTTTTGCAGGCCAAGGCTGTTTTCGAAAATAGCAGCGAAGGAATCATGGTTGTCGATCAGGAAGACCACATCGTTTCTGTCAACCCGGCCTTCGAACTTCTTACCGGTTATCACGCCGCGGAGATTTTGGGGGCCAACCCGCACATCCTCAGCTCCGGGCGCCACTCTCCAGAATTCTTTGAGGGAATCAAACGATCTCTGAAAGACACCGGTACCTGGCAAGGCGAAATCTGGAACAAGCACAAGGATGGCCATATCTACGCCCAATCAACGACCATCGATACCGTCTACGGTGAAAAGGGAGATGTGCTGCAGCGCATCTGTGTCTTTACGGATATTACGGATAAGAAGCAGATGGAGGAGCAAATTGTCTTCATGGCACAGCACGATGCGCTTACCAGCTTGCCCAATCGCGTGCTCTTCGCGGACCGATTTCAGCAAGTTCTGTCGCTGGCACGGCGCAATGAAAAAAACTTTGCACTTCTCTACATCGATCTGGATCGGTTCAAACAGGTCAACGACACGCTGGGGCATACCGCCGGGGACATCTTATTACAATTGGTGGCCAGCAGAATGCGCAAGACCCTGCGAGAATCGGATACAGTGGCACGAATGGGTGGAGATGAGTTTGCGGTGATCCTGCCGGCAATGCGTTCCCGCACGGATATGCAGAAAGTTGCCGCAAAGCTGCAGCTTGCGCTCCGGGTGCCTTTCGAGGTCAATCACACGTTTCTGGATATTACCTGCAGCATCGGCGGAGCGCTCTACCCCGAAGATGGTCAGGATGAGGAAACCCTCTCGCTGAAAGCCGACCAGGCCCTGTACCTGGCCAAAGAAAAAGGGCGCGATAGATTTTGCTCCAGTGATTCAGGGGAGTAGGCACCCCGTCAAAGACTTGAAACGCCTGCCCTCTTTAGAGGGTCAAACCTGGCAAGACAATATAATATTCAAGCTTAGCTGATATAAACTTATTATTTATCGGATTTACCCTCTACAATATCTTTAGTGACAAACAATTAAAACAGATATTTTTGCTGGTCATGATTTTAATCGAGAATAAAACGAGATCGGAACAGGCTCAGTTGATTGCTGAGGAATAAATTCAAATTAAAGTGTTTTTTAGCCCTCTACTGGCTGACAATACTTCCCTGTCTCGCTCTCAGGGTATAAATTCTCCACGCCAAAATATCTACAAATGATGCCAGGGCAAAGAATAAATAATGGGTAAATGACAATCCCCAAAATATGAGGATCAGCCCCATAAAAAAAGGAAGAACGAAATTAGCAAAACAATTTAATATCAGTTGGCTATTGATTGATTGAGGAGTCATTTTAAATTTAGCATCCGATGAGAAATACTTCTTTTCCCATTCCCAGGGTTTCACCAGAGCATAAACAGAGAAAGCAGCAGCGGCTATTTCCCAGATGAGCAAACTGCCAAAGGGAATTTCTTCTAGGTCAGTTTGTATCTTTGTTATAAAAAAC
>JAAZOQ010000207.1 GCA_012797695.1 Anaerolineaceae bacterium
ATAAAAAGAACCGCTCTGAGGAGCGGTTCTCGAATTCTACCAGTAGTGATGCACCAGCGGACGGATGCGCTGATCGTACAGCGCTTTCAGTTTGCGCATGATTTCGTCGTCCAGCGGCGGCAGATCAGCGGCGCTGAGATTTTCTTCCACCTGGGCAGGGCGTTTGGCCCCGGGGATGGCACAACTCACAGCGGGGAACATGAGAATCCAACGCAGGGCAAACTGGGTCAGCGTCATCCCGGCCGGCAGCAACTGGCGCATCTCCTCCACCGTCTGCAAACCGGTCTCAAAATCCACCCCGGCAAAAGTTTCCCCGCGGTCAAACGCTTCGCCGTGGCGGTTGAAGGCTCGATGGTCCTGGGCCTCGAAATGGCTGTCGCGAGTGAATTTGCCCGTCAGCATCCCGGAAGCCAGCGGCACGCGGGCCAGAATCCCCACCTGATGCTGCTGTGCCTGCGCAAAGAACAAATCTGCCGGGCGCTGCCGGAAGAGGTTGAAGATGATCTGCACGGTTTGCACGTTGGGATATTCGATGGCCTTCAAAGCCTCCTCTACCTTTTCAACGCTGACACCGTAATAGCGCAGCTTGCCAGCCTGTACCAGGTCATCAAGCACCCCAAAGACCTCTGGCATGTAATAGACCTCGGTAGGCGGGCAATGAAGCTGCAGCAGATCGAGAGTTTCCATTTCGAGATTCTTGAGGCTGCGTTCGACGAAAGCAGTCAGATTGGCGCGATTATAGCCAGAAGCCACGTGCGGATCCAGACGTCGCCCGGCTTTGGTAGCCACGTGAAAGGTTCCGGGGCGCTCTTTGCGCAGCCTGGCAAACAAACGTTCGCTGCGGCCATCGCCATAAACATCCGCCGTATCGAAAAAGTTGACGCCCAAATCCAGAGCCCGGTGCAGGGCCTGCAGGGATTCGTCATCTGCCACGCTGCCCCATGAGCCGCCCACCGCCCAGGCGCCAAAACTGATCTCGGAAACCTGCCATCCGGTTCGGCCTAAAGTGCGATATTTCATCCCGTCCTCCTCAAAAGTTCACCGAGTTCATTATATAACGTAAAGGCAGCCGCAAAATTCGCGGCTGCCTTTTCAAGGAAGAGAATCTACCCGATATTGACGATCTTAAGACCGGTGAGCAAAATCAGCAGCACCAGTACCGGGGAAACAAAACGCAGAATGTTGAAGACCACTTTGAGCAACTTTTCGTTGGCTAATGTTCCCTCATTCGAAAGCGCCGCCTTGAAATTCGGCCAGCCCCACACCCAGGTGGCAAAAACAGCCATCAGCAAACCGCCGACCGGCAGCAAAATATTCGAGGACACGTAATCGAACAGATCGAACATGGTCATTCCAAATAATTTGAAATCAGCCATGCTGCTGTTGGAAAGTGCGCACATCGAACCCACCAACGCCATTGCCAGCACGGTGACCAGAGTTGCCTGAGTGCGGTTCAGTTTGGTGCGGTTGACCAGAAAAGCCACCACCACCTCGACCAGAGAGAGCATGGCGCCAATGGCAGCAAAAGCAGTCAACACGAAGAACAGAACCATGAAGACCTGCCCGAATGGCATGGAGGCAAACACAGTCGGGATGGTGATGAAAAGCAACTGTGCCCCAGCCGCCGGCTCGAAACCGAAGGCAAACACCGCTGGGAAAATGGCCACGCCGGCCAGCAGCGAAACCGCCAGATCTGCACCCACCACACGGGCCGCATTCGCCGGGATATTCTGATCTTCCCCATAATAGCTGCCATAGGTCAGCATGGCGCCCATACCGATGGAAAGTTTGAAGAAGGCCAGCCCCAATGCCACCATGATCGCCTGAGCGGTTAACTTCGAGAAATCTGGTTTGAAGAGGAAAGCCAACCCGGCACTGGCTCCGGGTAAGGTCAGGCTGCGAATGCCAATGACCACCAGCAGCAATGCCAGAACAGGCAGCAGTTTCTTGGTGGTAGCTTCGATGCCCTTGGTCACTCCCAAAACAATGATGACCCCTACCACTGCCAGCACGATCCACTGCACCACCAGCGACAGCCACGGGTTCGAGACCAGTTGTCCGAAAGCCGCGCTGGTCACAGTAGCATCCGTGGTCATCAGGCCAGACTGGAATGATTTGGCAATATACGCAAACACCCAACCAGCCACTTCCGTGTAATAGGCCATGATGACGAAAGCCGCCAGTACACCTGAGGCACCCACCAACCACCATAGGGTCTTTGGAGAGATCTTCTTGAAGCTGGTGACCGCGTCCGCGCGGCCTTTTCGGCCGATCATCTGTTCAGCCACCATGATCGGGAACCCCACCAGAACTGTGCACAACAAATAAACAATTAAAAATGCCGCGCCCCCATTTGCCCCTGTCAGATAGGGGAACTTCCAGATGTTGCCCAAACCAACCGCCGAACCCAAAGTTGCCATCAAAACCCCCACTCCGGTGGCAAACCGTTCCGGCCTTACCTTTACCGCAGACTTGCTTGCTTCGCTGACTGCCTTGTCCATCCTTACATCTCCCAAAATGAGTTATAAAAAAACTCCCCGGAGAATTTTTCCGGGGAGTTTGATTTACCTTTCTCGCGTTCCTAAATTCAGGAATGACTGACCAACCTCGCGCCGGATATTCGCTGGCGAAGCATAATAATAGCGATAAAGGAAATACGAGTGGAGGTGGTCATGTTGGGTTCTTTTATATCCCCGTTTGATCAATTTGACCAGAGGGGAAAATCTTAAAAAAAAGAGGCGCCCCTCTTTTTTCTAGAGGAGCGCTTTTTTCTGCTTCATGGGGCGGCATTCAGCCGCAAGAAGGGGCTGTCCCCGGCGTTTTTCTGCTTTGAGCAGCCAGCCAGGCTGGTTCGAGTATTGTTCCTCCTGCGCAGCATAAAAGGCAGCCACAGCAGGTACCTCAGGTTCATCCATTTCAGCGAACTTCCGTTCCCAATTCATCATGTTAAAAATCATTGCATTCATCGTAAACTCCTTTTCTTAATGCAACCGGTTGCAATTCCCGATAAAAAAAATCAGGCAGATTGCCTTTTGACCAAGTCCACGGGTAAAGTCACATTGCTGACCACGCCCGTTTCAAGCTGATTCAACAAATTTTCCGCCAGCAGCCGCCCGGCTTGATTGATGTGCTGACTGACCGTCGTTAATGACGGATTATTCAACGCAGCAATGGAAAGATCGTCATAACCGACCACGGCCACATCCTCCGGTACGCGCCGGCCCTGCTGACGGATTACTTCCATGGCCGCAATGGCCATCAGATCACTGCACACGAAGACCGCATCCAGATCAGGGACCCGCTGCAGCAATTCGTGCATGGCCCGGCCCCCCGAGGTCAGTGAGAAGTCGCCATAAGCCACCAGCGCGGGATCCACCGGCTGCCCGGCGGCCTGCAGTTCCATTTCGTAGCCACGATAGCGCTGCTGGACTTCCAGTTCCTGCGCCGGCCCGCCAATGAAGGCGATCTTCTGCCGGCCGATCTCGAGCAGATGCCGGGTGGCCAATCGCCCGCCCGCCAGGTTATCCCCTGTCACTGTGGAGCAAGAAATGTCCGGCCAGGGAACCCCCCACATCGAGAACGGCGCTCCTGTCTCGAGCAGCGCGTGGATGTGCCGCTGTTTGCGCGTCGAAGTGGTCAGAATGAAACCGTCCACCCGCCCGGCATCCAGGTA
>JAAZOQ010000208.1 GCA_012797695.1 Anaerolineaceae bacterium
CTCATGACCCCGTATTTCATGATCTCGGCAAAATCCTTGACATCCTCGAACTCTGCCTCGATGCCTTTCTCAGCCGCTACCTGACGGGCGATCTGTTCCAATCGTTTACAATTAGCACAGCCGCCTCCGAGAATCTTGATCGATTTCATGGTACATCCTTTCAAAAAGAGAATATAATACATTCATGAAACTGAATATGTCAGATTATACACCCGAAATCAACCCTGTTGCCGAATCGTTTTCATTGCTCAGCCAAAGCTCACGGCTGCTGATCTTGCTGGCCATTGGTGAAAACAACGCCTGCGTGTGCCATCTGGAAGCCGTGCTGGGGATGCGCCAGGCTTACATCTCGCAGCAACTGATGCTGCTGCGGGCCGCCGGTGTGGTCAAGACCGAACGCAATGGCCGCCACATCTTCTATTCGCTTACCGATCCGAGCTGGTTGGGGCTGATCCAACAGGCAGCCAAACTGAAGGGAATCACGCTGCCTGAATTCGAACTTCCGTGTATCGAGGGGTGTGTCTACACCCCACCAGATCAATCATGATTCGAGGAGAAACTGAATGACCGAGGCAAGTACGCCGCAACCACGCTTGAAAGTGCTGGACCGCTTCTTGACCCTGTGGATCTTTCTGGCCATGGGGATCGGAATTTTACTGGGATTTCTGTTACCGGGAGCGAAAGATTTTATCAACCAGTTTTCTGTCGGGACGACCAACATTCCCATCGCTATTGGCCTGATCTTAATGATGTACCCACCACTGGCCAAAGTACACTACGAGGACCTGGGTAAGGTATTCCGCGACCGCAAAATTCTGGGGCTGGCGATACTGCTGAACTGGATCGTGGCTCCCCTGCTGATGTTCCTGCTGGCGGTACTCTTTTTGCAGGATAAACCGCAGTACATGATCGGCCTCATTATGGTCGGCATCGCCCCATGTATCGCGATGGTCATCGTCTGGAACGACCTGGCGCACGGTGACCGCGAATACGCGGCCGGGTTGGTGGCGCTGAACAGTTTGTTCCAGGTGTTTTTCTACAGCGTCTACGCTTATCTGCTGGTCACTGTGCTGCTGCCCGCCTTCGGGCTGCAAGGTTCGGAAGTGAACATCACCATCGGGCAAATTGCCAAAACCGTCTTCTTTTATCTGGGCGTGCCTTTTCTGGCCGGTATGCTGACGCGCTTCCTTGGGCTCAAACTCAAAGGCAAGGAATGGTATGAAACCCGCTTCCTGCCCAAGATCAGCCCGGTGACCCTGATCGCTCTGCTGTTCACGATCATTGTCATGTTCAGCCTCAAAGGCGAAATGATCGTGAAAATCCCGCTGGACGTGGTGCGCATCGCCATTCCGCTGCTGATCTACTTTGTGATCATGTTCGTGGGCGGATTCTGGCTGAGCAAACGGCTGGGGGCTGCCTATCCGCAGAGCACCACCATCGCCTTTACTGCAGCCAGCAACAACTTCGAGCTGGCCATTGCCGTCTGCGTGGCCGTTTTCGGCATCAATTCCGGGCAGGCCTTTGCCGCGGTCATTGGTCCGCTGGTGGAAGTGCCGATCATGATCAGTCTGGTCAACCTGGCCTTCTGGTTCCAGAAACGCTGGTGGAAAGTTCCTTCCACCGCCGCATAAAAAGTTCAGCCGCAGGAGAGTTTCTCCTGCGGCTTTTTTCTAGTATTCTCCCGTCTGGGGATAACGAGTATAATTCGGGGGCGCGGCGATGGAGTCCGCCCTTAAATGCCTAGCGCTGATGACTCCTGCAATCTTTCAACAGGAGTTACTGGTATGCGCGATGTTCTGCTTGTCGGCGCCGGCGGAGCCATTGGTGCCATGATGCGTTATCTGGTGGGAGTATTCACCTCACCGGTCAAGGACAAATCCCCCCTCCCCCTATCGACCCTTCTGGTCAACGTGATCGGCTGTCTGCTGATCGGCGTGCTGGCCACCCTGGCTGAAGAAAAACACATGCTCAGCCCTGAAAGCCGCAATTTCTTGATCGTCGGTATTCTGGGAGCGTTCACCACTTTTTCCACCTTCAGCTATGAATCCATTTCGCTGCTGAATAATGCCAGCTTTGGGCACTTCGTGGGCAACTTGATGGCCCAGCTGCTGCTGGGGTTGGGAGCCGTGTGGCTGGGGATGAACCTGGTGCGTCTTTTCGAACGCTGAATCCCAAGTTGGTAAAACACAAGAGAAGATTGCCCTGCCCGCGCAGGGGTACTTCTGATTATTCCTTTTCCCCCGAAAACTCAGCCAGGTACCATTCCTCTTCTTCGAGAATGCCCGACTTGACCTGATCCTGCGGCGTGAGCGGATCATCCATGCGCACCTGCAGCGAGATGCCAGCCGTGCGCACCCCGTTCGAGGTCATGACGCGGCGCACCCGATAGCGCAGGAAGTAACGCTGCACCAGGTCATTGTTCAAGACTTCCTTGACCGTGCGCACCGAAACCGCCGCGCGATCGGCCAGTTCCCCCATTTCAGTCTCGACCACGTTGCGCAGCTCCCCGGTCATGGGGTTCCAGTAGCACAGCGAACGGGCCGCCAGGATGACCGCAAAAGCGGAATGCCCAAAGAGGGGCAGCCAGTTCGAGAAGAGATAACCGGTCAGGAACATGCCGCGTTCCGGCTGGACGATGCGGGCCCGCTCGCTGCCGTAAGCCCGTTGCAGCATGACCTTGCGGGTACGCGGCTCGGAAGAATCTTCTGTTTCTGCGGGCTCCGCCGGGCGCGGTTTGGACTGTTCCGGTCGAGGTGCCTCTGCGGGCGCAGGTTTCGTTTCCGTGCCGACGCTGCGGTTGAGTTCGCCCAGCCCCTTATAGAACGTATTGGAAACCGATACCTTGAAGGTAACCGGTTCATTGTACAGCCCTTCGAGCAACTGGGTGATGCGGCTGCCCAGCCGTTCTTCTACCCACGACTTGCCGTACGAGTTATAGGCCCCCACTGTATAGACGTGATTCTGATAGCTGATGGGTCGCAGCGGCTGCACCCAGGTATCGAAGAGTGCCCGCGACATCTCACTGCGCAAACTGCCGAGCACCATTTCCCAGGCCGCCTGATGGTCGGGTAAATGGATGTTCAATGCAGGGTCTTGCTGTGTATGATCCATCCCGCTCTTTCTTCCGGGAAATCGCGCCCCGGTTCGTTGTGGCTTTCTGAGGGTAGTTCCTCTGCCACGCAGGATCGCATCCCCAGAAGATTATATAGAACATTTGCGCTATATAATCTACCGCAACGTCAACAAAAAATCAACTTGCCAAACTGGCAACTTTTTGCCCGAAAACTTGCCGATTTGGCAACTTTTGGGCGGCTATTAAAGGCTGTTTCCGGGCGAATTATTTCTACCCTAAAAAGCCTGTTTTTTGGTAGAAATAATTCACTTCCGGTCATCGTTCACCAGCCGCTCTACCAGTTGAGCCAGTGCCTTAAAATCCTTCATCTCGCCAATGTTGCGATTGAAGCGAGCTGAACAAATACGCGTCAAAATGCCAACGGTTTCACCCGCCGAAACGCTACGGTGCAAAAGCTCAGAAAAACGCTTCTGCCACACTTCGATTTCCGCCATTTCACCATGCGAGAGGGTCATGCCCACCTTACGCCGCGGGACGGTACCGGGCGGCCGCCCCGGGGAGCGGACTTCCTGTTCGCTGGGGACGCGCCGGGCTTCATACAATTGCACCCAGGCATTCTTACTTGATCCGGTTCCAGTTGCCATAGCTAAAATACCTCTCGAGCGATCTCGACATTGATCATGGTTTCGTCACCTTGCAGCAAACGATCCATGGAAAGGGCGCACAGACGAATGATTTCGCGGGGCACTCCCTGAGATTTCTCATACAGGACTTCAAAAGCGTCATCGTTGATCATGGGCTCGGCGCGGCCGGCCACGCGCAAGCGGAAGAGCACCATCTGCAGCGCGCTGGACAGGGTAAGGGGAGGCAGGGCCAGGCGCACGAAAACGCGGGCGTTGACCGGTTTGTTGGTTTCGAACACCGAACTCATCTCAGACTGTCCAAACGCCAGCACCTGCACTACTTTGGCGTCATAATCGAAGTTATACAGGCGGTGCAGCACCTCGAGGGCCTCCGGCTCCATCAACTGGGCATCATCCAGCAGCACCACCACGTTCTTATCGTTGGTATAAGCATCCGCCATGAACTTCTCGAGGCCTTCCATCTGGCGCTGGAAAGAGCGCTGCAGGGGTACATTGAGGCTGTTCGAGATCTGGCGGGCCGCGTCCATGGCCGACTTAAAGGCCGCAGTATGGATATAACAAATATCCATATTCTCCTCAGACGCATAAACATCATATAATCGTCTGGCAAGAGAACTTTTTCCCATGCCCATATCCCCGGAAATGAGGGCCAGCCCGCGGCGGCGGGAAATGACGCCCTGGGCCTGACGGTAGACCGCCAGGTGTTCCGGGCCGAGATAGAGGTAGCGCGGATCAGCCGAGAGCTTGAAAGGATCTTCCTTCAGCCCTAAGCGATCCAGACGGACGAGCCGCCACTCTGTATCGTTAAAAGAATCCACCACTTTTACTACCTCCGTTTCTGATTATGACACGAAAAAGAATCAGAAGCAATAGAATTGCGCTAATTAACCTATTTATGAACCTAATTTAGCACAATTCTGTTGAATTTACAAGCGATCTATGCTAATATTTGATCGGAACAAAATAATAATCAGAAATCGTTGAGTTTCCGCAAAAATCCGGCTAATTAATCTCTCAACCGGGTTTTAGAAAGAGAATTTATGGCCATTACCATCACAATTGCGAACGAAAAGGGCGGGGTCGGCAAAACGACCACTGCCGTCAACCTGGCCGCCGGTCTGGCGCTGCGCCTTGAAAATGAAGACGGCCCCGCCGGCCGCGTTCTCGTCGTGGATATGGACCCGCAGGGGCACGCCCTGCTGGCCATCGCGTTCGATAAACACAAGGACGTCTTCCCGGTCAGCCTGTCGGCGCTGCTCACCGAGACCCCACCGCCCTCGATCCAGCGCATGATCCAGCACAGCGATCATCACGCCAATTTGTACTTCATCCCCTCCGATCACACCGGCATGATCCGCGCTGCGCGGGAACTGCCTTCCTTAATGGCCAACGAGACCCGCCTGCAGAAAGCCCTGGCCCAGGTGCAGAATCAGTTTGCCTACATTGTGATCGACACCCCGCCAAAC
>JAAZOQ010000025.1 GCA_012797695.1 Anaerolineaceae bacterium
CGCAGGAAGGTTCTTGCGGCAGTCGTCCCAGCTAAAGAAGTTGGCCGCGGTCATTCCCAGGTTTTTCGCCGTATTCAGAAAGCTGACGACTTCATCGGCGGTGGGGGCCCAACTGCTCTCGTAAAAGGCGGGTCCAGTCGGTGTCAGTGGGCGGAAGGGAGAGATGGCCTGGAATTCGGTCAGGCTGCGGGTTAACTGGGTTGCCGGGTTGTGGGCGCTCATCCAGTAAACCTGGGGCATGTTGAGATCGCATTTATCCAGAAACGCCTTCCACGGGAAGCTGGGATGGTAAGTCGGCCAGCGGAAGGAGCACAGTGCGATGGGCGTACTGGGCAGGCCCGCTCGCAGGGCAGACATGTAAGTCGAGGCGGCGGTGGTCATGCCCGATTTCTCGAATTCGGCTTCAGCATCGATGACGTAGCCATCCATGCCATATTTTTTCATCTGGCTGATGGCGATGGAGGCTTCTCCGGTGGGATTGACGCCGTAGATGTAATGCCAGCCCCACACGCCAATGCCTTTCGCCCGTAAGGCACTTACCAGAGGGGGAATCAGATCAGCACCGGTAGTTTTATCCCGGTTGTAGGCGTACGAACCGTCTGCAATCTTGATCAGAATGTGCGAAAATCCGCCTGCGGCAGCCATATTGGCAATGGTGGTTACGTTGCCGCTTTCGCAGTTCGGAATTTGCCAGATCATCATACCTTTACCAGTGAGCGTCATCTTATCCTCCTCCATCGCCTGAATGGATTATTCAGGGCGAAGTGATCCTTCCAATCCTAATTCTGGAGCAATTTTGCGCATTGCCAGAATGACATTTTGCACGTGTTCCCACAAGGGAACTCCGAAATCGGCAGCTCCTTGTTCCATTTCTTCGCGGTTGGTACCCGCGGCAAAAGCTTTATCTTTCCACTTCTTTTTCACCGAGCTGGCTTCCAGGTCATACAGCGAACGCGAGGGACGCACAAGTGCTACGGCGGTGATCAGGCCGGTAACTTCGTCACAGGCAAAGAGGGCCTTTTCCATACGGGTCTGACGTGGATATTCAGGCAGGTCAGAGTGGGCGAGAATTGCTCTCACGACTTCTTCAGAGACGCCAGCTTCGCGCAGAAGGGGAGCCCCATCGCGGGGATGGCCTTCGCGGGTGGGATGAATCTCCCAGTCGAAATCGTGCAGCAGGCCAGTGATTCCCCACAGTTCGATGTCTTGTCCTTCTTTTTCAGCATAAAACCGCATGGCTGCTTCTACACACAGCATGTGGTGGACCAGCCCCTGGTTTTTTACGTATTGGTTGACGATGTCAAAAGCTTGTTTTCTATCCATGTCTTTTCCTTTATTCTTCATCGTTGCTGATTGGTTCTGGGGTTCCCATCACCGGGAGGGGATGACGCACCCAGACGTCGATCAGTGCCATGAAAGAGGCTGGTATTTCGCGGATGTTCCAGACCAGCAGTGAGCTTTTACGGTATACCCGCTGGTCTGCCGGGACTCCCTGCGCGCTGATGCCTAACTGGTTGCACAGAAATAAGGCTCTGGGCAGATGGTAGGCCTGGGTGACCAGAATTGCCTGATCTACCTCAAAGATATGCTTGGCCCGGTAACAGCTATCGTAGGTTCTGCGCCCTGCATAATCAAGCACAATGGCCTCTTCGGGTACGCCTAACTGGAGGGCGTATGCTCGCATGGCTCCCGGTTCGTTGTAATCGATGAAACGATTATCCCCGGTGAGCAGCAGAATCTGGGCTTTGCCGCTGAAGTAGAGCTCAGCTCCTGTCTTGACCCGATCTTGGAGCACGGGTGAAGGGGATCCATCGTGCTGCAGGCCCGCTCCAAAGACAATGGCCACGGTTTGGGGGGTGACCGCTTCTTCCGTTTTGATTTGATTGCGGGTAAGCAGTCCGGTCAACCCTCGTGAACCCAGCATCAAGAGGCCGGTTCCCAGAATGATCCAGAAGAGTAATTGCAGGGTCATGTTAAATATCTTCTTTACAGTAGCAAGATTTGTACCAGATTTGGCATTTGGAGATTTTAGTTGTTTCAAATTTTTCTTGTCCATATCGGGTTCGCATAGTGTAATTCAAGAAATTCCGCCGTTTTCGCATTTTCCTCTGCTGAAAGTCCGCTTTGATCAGGCGTTTCCTGCATGACCTCGGTGAAGGCG
>JAAZOQ010000026.1 GCA_012797695.1 Anaerolineaceae bacterium
GTCACACGCCTGCCCAGCCTGGGTGCCTTTCTGGGTCGCCGCAATGCTACACTGCTCATCGGTATGCCGCATGAATTAAAGGACAAAGTAATCGACATTTTGCACGAGAACTGCCGCCAGCGCATCGAGTTTATCGCTGTTCCCCTCGAAAGCGCCCCCATGCCCATGCCAGCGCCCACTCCGGTAACTGTAGGTGGAGCAACCGTGTTCTCATTGGAAGTTGAGTATTTTGAGGAGTTCTAGCCATGAAACTAATCGTCGCAATTGTTAAGGATATCGATGCCGATAATGTCACTTCCACGCTGACCGCCGCCAACTTCCGCGTTACTACCATCGCTTCGACCAGCGGATTCATCCGCCGTGGTTTGAATACCATGCTGTGCGGCGTCGAGGACGATCAGGTGACCAAAGCAATTGAAGTCATCCGCGGTTGTTACCCGCCGGCTGAAACCACCGAGGAGAAGCGCTGCACTATCTTCGTCTTGAACGTAGGCGAGTACATTCACTTTTAGGCAAGAGAACTCCCGGAGCCAGGTCAGCCTCGGGAGTTTCATTTTATGCTGACAATTATTCGTGAAACTCGTCCACGTGGTAGATCGAGACCTGCAGCATCCGACGGCGCCACAAGTCAGCCGTAGCGCCCATTTTCAGACACAAATGACTGAGAAACTCTTGCGGCTGGGGAATCTGCTCCCAGACCTGGGGCAAGAAAGTAGCACTGCTCGTTCCATCACGCAGCACGACCCCGTCCACACCAGGACGCAATTTCTGCGGCAGTTCTTCGGGGCGGGAATATTCCAGAGGCTCGGGTGCGGTCAAGTGCGAAATCTCGATTTCAAGCAAGGGAACTTCCGCAGATGTTACCGGCAAAAAACGGTAGTCTTGAAAAGCAGCATCCAGCGCATGAACCTGAATGTCTTCCCACAGCGGGCGAAAAGCCTGTAATGAACCAATACAGCCCCGCAGATCTCCTCCAATCGTCAGGGTAACAAAAGCAGCTCCCGGTGCGCGTAAATTCTCGGTCAATTCGGCTGCCGGCACAGATGGCAGCGGCCGGCCTGCCGCGGAAGCCTCGATCGTCCCGCGTGCCAGATTCAACAGCGTCTTCTTCTCAGCATCCGACAATCCAGTTTTCGCCATCAATCACTCACCTTTCGATAGCCACGATTCAAATAAACCAGCGGCGGAATCGAAAGATCACTGCGGGCAGCCACAACTTCCGCCACAAACAATGTAGACTTCGGTAGAGGAACCTCTTGCAGAATCACACAATCAAGATGCGCTCGCCCCGCTTTCAGAAGCGGCACGTCTGATGCAAGAGTAAAAGTTTCCAGGCCGGTAAAACGATCTTCTTCTTCGGGAATTTTGCCGGCAAATATATCCGCTAGATGTTGCTGCCCCTGTGCCAGAAAAGTCACTCCCAGCTTTTTGCTGGCCGTGACCAGACGCCAGGTACGCGTTTGCACCGCCAGCGAGACGGTGATCACCGGCGGATCCAACGAAACGGAGGTCAGCGAATTGACCGTCATACCATGAGCATACTCACGATCTCGAGCCGTTACCACGGCTACCCCAGTTGGCCAGCCACGCATCACCTCACGCAATGAATCAGATAACTCAGACATTCTTTCCCATCCTTTTACCAATAAATACTCATGCCCCCTTTATACTTCTTTTCAGGGGGCTAAGTCAAATCGAAATCAGAAATACTGATATAGCACGGCAATAAAAAGTGGCAGTCTAAAAATGTGAGTTACCAAGATGCACTGACAACCTTCTTCTATTTATTTCGCACCTACAATTGCCAGATCAATAGCATTTGCACTGATTTTGGCCTCCTTCAAATGGGTCTTTCCTAAAAGAGCGGTCAATTCTTCAACGGTATAGGCCGCACTTATTGAAGTCAGTAAGCCAGGTCGAATTGAAGTGGGGCGAACGCTCAGCCATAATAAGGTCAACAGTGGGAAACTCATATCACGACGCAGATCAGAAATGAAATAACGTCCGCCAGGCTTCAGCACCCGCCAAATTTCTTCAAAAGCGGACTGCGGTTCCGCCCACTCGTGCAGCGATCCGCTGGTAAACACGGCCTCAAAAATGTCCGACGGGAAAGGCAACTGGCTGCTATTTCCCAGGCGGTAATCAGTGCGGTTTGATAAGCCATATTCACGAGCATTCCGCTGTGCCAATGTATTCATGTCCGCGCTAATATCCAGACCGGTCAAAGAAGTATTCTGAGTCTGCTTCAACCATTCCAGACCCAAATAACCAGGGCCGTGCCCAACCTCAAGAACATTGCCACTGGTGATGCCGCTGGAGAGGACGGCTTTTGTTTCTAGCCAGCCTCTATCGCGAAAGCCACGCTGCATGAGATCATATTGCGTCACAGTCACTTCACCCTGGATACCATGATCCGTTTCAGGAATACGCTGTTTAGTCATTTTTTCTCCTTTTTTATTTAATATAGAATATTCTAATTAGAATATTTATACAAAAAAATTTATGGATACTCGCCTCTTTCCAATTTTTGCAGTAAATCAGAAATCCATCCCAGTTCAGCTTGGGTGTGGATCAAGGTGTGGTCGAAAATAGCCGACGCCAAACGAGGTACTTCTGGGTTAGATAATTGCTCCACGCGGTGGTTTTGCAAATATTGCAGACTTACCCGCAGATTTTCTTGCAGTGCGGCCAAATAATGCTTTACTTCGGCCAAAGGCAAGCTATTGAGAAAAAACAGGCAGATATCTAAAGAATAATACTGGCGTTCTGTATGCTGCCAGTTTTCTCTTAGCAAACGTAAAAACTCTTCGCGGCCTGATTCAGTGATCTGGTAAACACTTCGTGCCGGACGATTGCTTTCCTGTTCTACCAGCAATTTCTCGACAAAGTGCTCCTCAGCCAGTTTATCGAGCGCGAAATATATCGACCCAAAAGCAATTGAAGTCCAATCACCCATGTGTTCTTCAATGATTTGCTTGATCTCATAGCCATAAAGAGGCCGCTCACGAAGCAAACCTAAAATAACCAGACGCACCGTCATTCAGCGCTCCCAAAATTCTTATCTTATATATTCTAGCTTGTATATATTCTGTTGTCAACAGATCAAAGCTTAAGCTTTTTCTTAAGCAAAAATTGGCACTTAATCTATTGTGAAAATTCAGGGAATTAAATAAAAAGTGCCCCCATCGGGATTCGAACCCGAGTTTTGGCCTTGAGAGGGCCACGTCCTAGGCCGCTAGACAATGGGGGCGTCAGCGGTTGAAATTCTATCATAGGCACTGGGGGGTGTCAATTACTTTTAGACGGCATTTTTCACACTTTCGAGTAAAATTAGGCCATCCTACATTAATAAAGAGGCCTTATCTATGAATGGTTTCCCCAATACTCCTCAATCCCGCTGGCAAAAGCTGTTAAAAGCCATCGGCCCCATTGAAGTGAGCTGGAAAACCGCTCAGGATTATGCCTTCCTGCTGGTAGGAGCACTGGTCCAGGCCTTTGCCATGCGACTCTTTCTGGTACCCGGACAGCTGGTCAGCGGCGGTATCAGCGGTGCCGCTCAGATCGTCAATCATTTCGTACGTTTTCCCATCGGTGTCATGGTATTTTTGGGCAACGTTCCGCTCTTTATTCTGGGCTGGCACCACCTGGGCGGACCGCGTTTCGCGGCCCGGACTGCCTTCGCAGTCGCCGCGTTTTCCTTTTTGACAGATTTTTTGGTGCTGTTCATCTCCCCTGTAGGGGTGACCTCAGACAACGTTCTCAACTCTATTTTTGGCGGTGTACTGCTGGGGGCCGGGCTGGGACTGGTTTACCGTGGGCAAGGGACCAGCGGCGGCTCGGATATTCTGGGACGCATCCTCAACTCACGTCTGGGAATCTCGATCTCGCAGGCTTACCTGATCACTGATACCCTGGTGGTGCTGGCCGGTGGATTTGCCTTTTCATGGGAGAAAGCCCTCTATGGTATGGTGGTCATCTACATCAGCGGAATTGCCGCTGAGGCCGTCTCAGAAGGCCAAAGCGTTTTCCGTTCTGCGATCATCATCACCAGTTGCCATGAGCAGGTCACACACGCGATCATGGAAGAACTCGAGCGCGGAGTGACCATCCTCTCGGCTACCGGCGGATACACTGGTGAAAGCCGCCCCACCCTGTACTGCGTGATCACCCGGGCTGAGGTCAACCAGCTTAAAGAGCTGGTGAAAGAAATCGATCCCAATGCCTTTATGGTCATTGGGACCGCTCATGAAGCTTTAGGGAACGGTTTCAGACCGTTGAAGTAATCAGCGTAAAAAGTTCAGCATCGAACCGATCAAAATCCCTGTCACCCCCAGATGGTAGGTTACGTGTACCCAGAAACGGCCGCGGGGTAATTTGCGGATGAATCGATCGTACGACAAGGTCGAATCAGAGATAAAGAAGAAACTTCCCCCCAGAGCCGCAATGACCGCTGGCAGCGTCATCCAGGCAGAATTGAACAGGGTCAGCAATGTTGAGAGCCACATCAGGGTAAGCGCCAGACCATATGCCAATGAAGCCGGGATCATGACCCGTGAGGAGGGCAGGCGTTCAATACCCGGTCGAATTTTCTTGAGCACCTGTGCAGCAATCAGCCCTACAAAGATCGCCAGCAACGCTGAATAGAAGGTAAAACCAGGCAGCGGCGAATTGAAACCCACGATAAACATCACGTGCGCCAGCAAGAAAAAGCCCAACCCCAACAGGAACCAGCGAGCGCTGAACAGTAAGGCCACATCCCCGGCCAAAGACAAGATTAGGCCCAAACCATACCAGATCATCACCCCTTGCCAGGAAGTCTGCTGCAGCGACCACAGGATCAAGAAAAAGAGTGTGCCCGGCTTGGCAATGAAGAGAAGAAGTCGATCCTCTTTCCAGGCCGCATACCAGTCGACCAGAGCAAAAATGATCGTCGCGATAAAGAGCCAGTTGTAACTCATCGCTCACTCTCTTTTTCGTAACCCAACAAATGCAGTGCTTCAGGACTGTTGCGCCAGTTCTTGTTGACTTTGACCCGCAGGCTCAAATAGATCTCGCGTCCGCTCATATTTTCGATCTCCTGACGGGCACGTGTCCCGATCTTTTTCAGCATCTCCCCGCCCTGACCAATTACAATCCCTTTCTGTGAATCACGCTCCACGAAGAAAGTCGCCTCAATGAAAGCGCCTTTTTCACCGCGCTCCTTGTACTCATCCATGCGCACCGCCAGACAATGCGGTACCTCATCGCGCAGGAAGTACAATGCTGATTCGCGGATCAATTCGGCTGCAATATCTTTCTCATAGTAATCAGTAACCGTGTCCTCATCGAAAAACGGTTCCCCCTCTGGGATAAACTGCAGCAAGGTAGCCAAAAGCTCCTGCATTCCCTCCTGTTTGAGGGCGGAGAATTTAACCACATCTTTCGCCGGGAAAAGTTCGATTGCTTTTTGTTCACGCGCCGCAAGGGTTTCGGGTAAGACAGCATCCACCTTGGAAAGTGCCATGACTACAGGCGGCAGCTTGCGAATGCTCTTTAACTTTTCAGCAATAATGGCATCTTCATGGGTCAGCTCTTCATCGGCAGCCAGCAACCACAGCACCACATCGGCATCGCCAATGCTATCGAAAGCTTCGCCATTCATATAATCGCCCAGCTTGTGCTGAGCCTTGTGAATGCCCGGGGTATCGACAAAGACCAGCTGGTAGTCAGGCTGAGTATAGATGCCCAGTTGCCGACGCCGGGTCGTTTGTGGTTTCGGCGATACCGCTGCGATCTTTTGATCGAGCAACGTGTTGATAAGGGTCGACTTACCCACATTGGGGCGACCCACTACCGCCACATAACCTGCTTTTTTTACCGTCTCTTCAGCCGCCATTTTCCTGCTCCAGATCTTCCTGCATCTGTACATTCCTTTTCACAAAAGGATTGATTTTCGAGTTGACGATTACCACCGCCACAATGATTAAAAGCCCACCCACGATTAAACGCCAGTCCACCTGCTCTTGTAAAAACGCCATACCCAGCAACACCCCCACTAACGGGAAAATGTAGGTAGTCATGCTGGTACGCGTCGGGCCCACAGAATTCAACAACGAGAACCAGAGCAAAGTTGCCAGACATGAACCCAGCAGTCCCAGCCAGCCCAGAGCCAGGTAGCTGATCGGCAAATGCGGAAAAGTAAAAGGCGCTTCGCCAATCAGTGCAGTTGGCAAAACAAATAGAAATGCCGTCCCCATTTGCCCCAGGGACTGGGTGACCGGCTGCATGCCGCGCTGCATTTTACGGGCGAAGATACCGCTGATCGCATAGGAACAGGCAGCAATCAACATGGTCACAATCCCCACCCCACTCAGTGCATCCGCGCTGTGAAGCTGATTCGACATCAGCACCACCACTCCAACGAAACCAATGACCAACCCCAGCACACGCCGGCGAGTCATCCGCTCTTCGCTGAGGAAGAAAGGCGCGATCAAAATGGTGAACAAGGGGACCGTAGAATTGAGAATGGCCGCCATGCCAGAAGAAATATGCGTTTCGCTCCACGAGATCAAAACAAATGGCAACGCAACATTGAAAAAGCCCAGAAAAGCCAGCACCCACCCATCTTGTTTGCGGAACTTGGGATGAACTGCCAGAGCCACCCCGATCAACCCCAGGGTAGCAAAACCCGTGCGAAACGTCACCAGGGTAAGCGGGCCAACTTCTTGA
>JAAZOQ010000209.1 GCA_012797695.1 Anaerolineaceae bacterium
GTTCTCCCGCTCTCCTGGATGGGGATGCTTAGCGGGTGTGTCATGACCTGGGCTCGTGCCTTGGGGGAGTTTGGAGCTACGATCATCTTTGCAGGTAACTTCCCCGGCCGAACCCAGACCATGCCCCTCGCCATCTACATCGGGTTTGAAATCGAATTAAATGTAGCATTGACCTTATCTGTAATTTTGATCACTTTTTCGTTCATTACCCTGGTGATTGTGAAAAACCTGCTCCATCATCGGATGCAGATTGAATATTAGCTGACAAAGAGGTAATTCCTTGGATCGGTTTTGATCCAAGTAGCTATAAAAGACCGAAGGAGAGAACATGCGTAACAAAATTTTATCTATTGTGATGTTGGCTGCACTTCTTTTGAGCGCTGCCTGCACCGCCCAAGCAACCCCGACGGTTGCCCCCACAGCAGCCCCTGCTACTGCTGAACCAACAACGGTAACGCCGACCACTTTAACTGTTCTGGCGGCCGCTTCCTTGACTGAGCCTTTCCAGGATATGGGCAAGGCTTTTGAAGCTGCTCATCCGGGGGTGACGGTTGAGTTCAGTTTTGCTGGCTCTCAGGCCCTGGAGCAGCAATTGAATCAAGGCGCGGTGGCGGATGTTTTCGCCAGCGCAAGCCAGAAATATATGGACTCTGCGGTTACGGATGGTCGTGTAGCTGCGGATATGGCCAAAACCTTCGCCATGAACAAGCTGGTGGTGATCTATCCGAAGGATAACCCTGCGCAGATTACTTCTCTGGCTGATTTAACCAAAGAAGGGGTGAAGATTGACCTGGCTTCCAGTGATGTTCCTGTCGGCAAGTATTCTATTACCTTCCTCGAGAATGCTTCGAAAGATGCCACTCTGGGCGAATCTTACAAGGATGACGTGCTCAAGAACGTGGTTTCTTATGAAGACAACGTCAAAGCTGTGTTGACCAAAGTTTCTTTGGATGAGGCGGATGCGGGCATCGTCTATATCAGTGATATCTCGGGTGATTATGCGGATAAGATTGGCAAGCTGTACATTCCAGATTCCCTGAATGCGATTGCTTCTTACCCGATTGCTCCTATCTCTGACAGCAAGAATGCTGAACTGGCTCAGGCCTTTGTGGATTACGTTCTTTCAGAAGAAGGTCAGGCTACCCTTTCCAATTACAACTTCTTCCCGGCTGCCAACAGTTTCACTGTGACCGATGCCTTGAATCGCACCGTGCTTTTCTCGAAGGCTCCAGATCACATTGTTCTGGTCGGAAAAGCCCTCTTCATGATTGCTGATGCCATTTACACCTTCCCGGAAGCCAGCGACCGTGTGGTAGCGACCGGCTCCACCAAACAGGGGAGTGGGGACTTTGTCTCAATCGTTGATCCGAATGCCAGCCAGAAGATGACTTTGGCAGGAGATAACGTTGGGGCTGAGCAGATCGCCGCTGCCAATCCTGATCTGGTGCTCATGAAATCCAGTAACGAAGCGACTCTGGGTGCTCCTCTCGAGGCACTGGGTATCCCGGTGGTCTACGTTGATTTTGAGACTCCCGAGCAGTACAACCGTGATCTGGCTACCCTGGGAACGATCTTCCAGAATAAAGCCCGTGCGGATGAAGTGGCCAAGTATTACACCGACAAAGTGAATGCTATTACCAGTGTGACTTCGACGCTGACTGATGAACAAAAACCAAAGGTGCTGGTGGTTTACTACAACAGCAAAGACAACAACGTGACCTTCAATGTTCCTCCGCTGTCCTGGATTCAGACGACCCAGGTGATCGATGCGGGCGGCGACCCGGTGTGGAAGGATTCTGAGTTGGGCAAGAGCTGGACAACTGTCAACATCGAACAGATTGCAGCCTGGAACCCTGAATACATCTTTGTAGTCTCTTACTTCAGCCCGGTCAATGACGTGGTTGCTTCTTTGAAGACCGATCCGCAGTGGTCCGAACTGGACGCGGTGAAGAACAACAAGCTCTACGGTTTTGCGACTGATGTTTACAGTTGGGATGAAGCCGATACCCGCTGGATTTTGGGCATGACCTGGATGGCTGGCAAGCTGCACCCGGATCTCTTCCCCAATCTGGATATCAAAGCAGAGGCCCAGAATTTCTATCAAACGTTATATAATATGGATTCCGCAACGTTTGAAAGCAAGATCGTACCTCTGTTCACCGGAGATCTTCCCTGAACCCCAAAACCATATTCTCCACAATGAAGAAACACTTTCTCAATACCACCAGCCAGAAGCTTTTCTGGCTGGTAGTATTCCTCCTTTTAGTGTTAGGCTTTTCTGTGTTTCTGGGCCGGTATCCCAATCCGGGGTTTATGCCTTTTGAGAAACTGTCAACAGATACACTGGCTCAAAAGCTCGTGTTGAACTTGCGCGTGCCGCGTATCCTGACTGCGCTGCTCTTGGGCAGTGGTTTGGCGGCCGCCGGTGCTGTCTTTCAAATGATCTTTACCAATCCACTGGTAGACCCCGGTTTTCTGGGGGTGTCTCAGGGAGCGGCTTTTGGGGCGGCGCTGTGCATCTTTCTGGGGGGAGCCGCTTTGACAATTCAGGCTTCTGCGGCATTTTTTGGCTGTGCAGGTTTGGTGCTCTCTTATCTTTTGGCCCGTAAAGTCCATTACGGCGGCTGGGTACTGCGTCTCATCCTGGCCGGGATCGCTGTCTCAGCAATGTTTTCCTCGGCGCTGGGGATCGTCAAGTTTGTGGCGGATCCCATGACCCAATTGCAAGAGATCACGTTCTGGCTGCTCGGCGGGTTGTGGAGCATTACCTGGAAGCAATTCATCACCATCGCGCCTATTGTACTGGTCAGTTTGTTCATCATGTACCGTATGCGCTGGCGCCTGAATTTGCTTTCGTTGGGAGACGAA
>JAAZOQ010000210.1 GCA_012797695.1 Anaerolineaceae bacterium
AAGCCCCTTGAGGGGCAAGCGGAAGAGATAAAAGCGAAGTGGCTTGAACGAAGAGAAAGCCAGCGCCTTGAGGCGCTGGCTAGCATTAAAGGCTTATAGCCGCAGAGCAAACCACCCGTTTTACGGGTGGTTGTGATTAATCAGATCATGATAATAAATATCCCAGCAATTACAACCACTGAGCCGATAATTTGCTGTAATGTGAGATGTTCGTTGAGAATTAAAAAGTTCACGAGAACGATAAAGATGTAGCTTGATGCAGTAAGGAAAACGGTAATTGTGGTAGAGTTTTGTGCCAGAGAAGGAATTTTGAGCAGTTGATTGTTGATCAGCATAAATAACAGACGTGATGCAACTGCTAAAACCATGGCCAAAATGAATTTCCAGTTAAAGAGGATTTGCCAGAAATGGGCTGCCATGTTTCCGGCGATGATACCGCGATCCCCGGTGAGCGCAATTGAAAATGCCGTTGCTAAATTAAACAGAAGTGCCAGCAAGATTACCTGTATCATAGAGACCTCGGATGGAGAAAAAACTGTGAAAGTTAATTACTTGATCTTTTTATAAATTTGGACGATCAACTGGTTGCTCAACCGATGTAGCAGAATCATGAATTTATTTTGGGTATATCGCTGCAAAACTTCTATTTCTTCAGAGAATTGTTGCTCGTAGCGAGACCCACCCTTGGATTGTTGATGGATGCGAAAAGCAGAGAGCTTGCGATGAATAATGAAAGGACGTCTTTTTTGTATTGCACGCATCCAGAAATCATAGTCCATCACGTAATTCAGTGTTTCATCGAATTCACCAATTTGGTCGAACAATTCACGACGCCAGAATGTACTGGGTTGGACGACGTAATTCGTAAAAGAGAGCAGCCAACGGCTGGAAAATAAACGCAGGAATCTCTTGTAAAGAACGACGAAAGATTGAATTGGCTTTCCCTGACCATCGATGATTTCATAGTCCCCACTTACCCAAGAAACGTTGGAATCGGAAAACGCCGTTGCAACACTGGATAATGCTCCAGGTAAAAGAATATCATCTGAATTGAGAAATCCCAAAATTTCTCCTGTAGCGAATCCTATTCCTTTGTTGATCGCCTGGGTTTGCCCGTGGTCCTTTTCAGATTTCCAGAGCAGTTTATCACCATAGGACTTAAGAATATCCAGCGTGTTATCAGTCGAGCCGCCATCCATGACGATGATTTCTAGACCCGGGTAATCTTGTATCAGTAGCGAATCCAGCGTTTCTTTTATGAATTGGCCTTGATTCAGAGTTGGAACGATGATGCTTATCTTGGAAAGTTGTTTAACCATTGTTCTGTACCGGTTGTTTTTCTAAAAAATACAATCTCTTTTTGCAGATTGATTTGCTTACTATTTTTTAGAATGGCTAATAATACTAAGAACCTGAATTTATTGCAAAAAATAATAAGTCTCTCTCATTTTTAGAGGTTCATTAAGTCGAAATTATTGTCTTTTTATCGGTTACTTTTTTCCACAGTTCTTGAGATCCTCTTGTTGGCGTGAAGCGTTGCACTTTCGAGGGAATATCATCAATATCTTGAGCAATAGCTTGGATCAAAAGCTGGACACTTAAGATGATAGGCAAAACTGCCAACAACACAGTACCTGTAGATGCGGGGATTTTGGTCTCGGCAGAGGCAACCCATTTAACAATACCCCAAACTATACCAAATAAACCAAGGAGAGTTCCTATTACGAAGTAAAGAGAAGCAGCAGTGAAATCAAAGAGAAAATAGCGTGTAAGTATTCTATGAAAAGATCGTTTGGTGAGATTTATCAGGAAAACGAAGAATTCTCGTGGAATATTGACTGAGCTTTTTTCAGTCTGGTATCTTGCTGGAATCGCAATATCCTTTACTACAGCGTTGATCACGCGCAATTCGCATAGCATCGAAGTTTCAAAAAAATAATTGTTCGCAATATGCTCTGGCGGAATTTCAGCCAGTGCCGCGGCCCGGATTGCAGTGTAGCCATTGGTCGGATCGAAGATATTCCAGTAGCCGCTGGCCAGTTTTGTCATGAAGGTCAGTCCGTAATTGCCAATTCGGCGTAATAACGGCATTTGCTTCAGCTCTACCTGATGAAGGAAGCGATTCCCTTTTGTATAATCTGCTTCGTTATTCAGAATGGGCTCGATCAAGTAAGGGAGGTACCCCAAATCCATTTGGTCATCACCATCCACTTTGACGATGATACTTGCATTCTGGCTTAATGCATAAGCATATCCGCTACGCATGGCACTGCCCACCCCTTGATTCTGTGGATGATTAATCAGGTAGATACGGGGATCACGAATGGCCACAACTTTTTCTTGTGTATCATCTGGGCTAGCATCATTAACCACAATGATCAAGTCGACGTATTCTGGGATTCCAAGCAAAACCTTTTGGATCTGGTTCTCTACCCGGTAAGCTGGAATAACCACAGCAATTTTGGCTTTTCTGAAGTCAATATTTTCGAAATCCGACATATATTATTCCATTCAGGTAGTTTTTGATGATTATACCTTTTGCCCAGCCACTGGGTCAGTAATTTCGCTGATAGAGTTCATATAATCCATTGGCACTGATTAAACTGAAATCAGTCAGGTCTGTAGTCTGATCTTCTTTAATCAAGAGAATTCCTTTAAGAGGTACAGTCGCTGGGTTTTTGATTGGGAATAACTCGCGTGTTTGATTGATGCCAAAGAGGCCATATTCTAATGGGCTTTGAGAAATTAACAGGTACAGAGCTTGTGTTGATTCAATGTTCTCATTTACAAATTGAATGTCGGTTATGTTGCTGCTGGCAGAATAATAAAGCTGGTCGTAATATGAGGAGCTTAAGATTGATTCTCGTTGGGGTAGAGCTTGTATCCAATTGTTTGTGGTTTTTGTGACTTTATTCTTAACATATTTTTGTATCTTGGTATCCGAGGGCAAGGTAAGCACGTAACGGTTTTGCCAGTTTGCCATAGTATGCGCAGTGATGATTGGTTTCGTATTGTTGATAAATATTATCGTAAATGCCAGTGAGCAATAGATAATTATGAAAACCACCTGCGAAATTTCGTTAACGATTTTGGCTTTAGGGAAGCATACCCCGACAATAGGAAGAGCGGGGATAATTGCCAGAATGAAGTAACGACCTTGATAAGGATCCCAGCCTGGACGCTGTAGCAGGATCGCGCAAAAATATGAAACGGCTAAAACCAAAGTGAAGAGAAGATATTCTTTTCTTTCTCTATCCTTTCTGAAAAGGATGAGAAAAAAGGAGATGATGACCAACAAGACGCTGAGTGGACCAAATCCAGAGGTATCCTCTGTGAGAAGCGGGACTCTAGAATAATTGAATTCCTCGGATGGGTCGTACCCGGGTTGAAGGAAAGCTTCACTCTCGAGATCAAGATGCAGTTTTTCTGACATCGTACGAAAGGCATTTTCTTTGAGGTTTGTTAAGGGAACTGCTAATGAATTGGGTAAACCATCAACACTAAGAAAACTATAAAGGTAACGAGGTACGTTATATTTTGCTTTTTGTCCTAATCCACTAAGCGTGAATTCTTGCCCGGCGGTTACATCGCTGCTTCCAAAAAACGAACCGAACTCAACAATATTCTGGATATATTTATAAGAAGAAAAAAGCAGAAAGAAGGCGATCAGCCACCCCAAATGAGGCAAATGGCCTTTTTTGATTTTATGGCTCAACGCAGTATACAAAAGCCACAAGAGAAGAGCGGGCAGGACCATAAAAGCGGTTTGTTTTGTACCTAGTGATAAAGCTAATCCGAGCAAGGCAACAATTAGATACATAAGTTCATGAGTACGGATGTAAGTAAGAGTAAAAGCAATGAATATGATGATCATTGCTCCTACCGCGACGTCATTTTGGAATGAGTATGCCTGAAGCACGGCGGCGGGTATGGTGAGAAGAACCATGCAAGAAACAAGTGCCTGGTTTTGGCTGAGTTTTAATTCGCGGCCAATATGGTAAACCCCTGTTGCAATGACTATCAAAGAAAACCAGGGAACCAAGAAGAAGAGTTTTTCGTTATGTCCAAAGAGAAATAGCCAAAGCGCCTGAATATTAGCGTTAATGGGGTAATAAAGCTGAGCAGTACCCAAAGCGGACCAGCTGAGAAAATTCCCATGTTGCAGCCAGTAATAAACTCGGGTAAGGTGCGTATGCAACGTATCAAGATTGTTGGGTGGGGTTTGGATACCAATAAGGAAAAGAACGAGGAAACTTAGCGAAGTGATTCCCACCATCAATCCAGAAAGAAAGTTTACTTTTTCTTCGGGCCGATTATTTTGAGGAAGCAAGTCAGTCCAGCTAATACGCGACTTACGCATCACGAACCAGACGAGAAACACAACAAGAACTGTCTCCAGGCCAAAATAAAGATAACGGTTATTCAGCTGACTGAAAAAGCTTAAAATTTGGCTGATGAAGATGTTCAACGAAAAAACAATAAGGTAAAAATAGACCAGAAGCCTGGAGAACGAAATTTTTGAGTCAATTGCTCGATTAACGATCAAGGCTAACAATAGATATTGCAGAATTGAAGCAATTAGCATGAAAGTATTATCCTCGTTTGTGCGCAGAGAAACTTTGCTCAGTTTTCTTTTGTAAAGAATTCTTTAAGGTGAATTATCGTTCTCTAAAATTGTAACATTGAATCAGAAGACAAAATAGTAGAAGAAAGAAGAAATTCATGAGAGATCTCAACATTTTTATTCTTGACCGATTGCCCTGGAAGCCTTATAATTCAACGATTGAATATTAGGTTTCACCAAAATCCTTCAGAAGAACACGGGACAAAAGAAAGAGATTCATGGCCAACCCACGGAAAGAAACGCTTAAAAGATTTCTTGGTGAAATTCCCCTAACTGCAGAATTATACTGGTTGGTGCGGCAAAAAGGAAAACCTATTGCGAGTCGGTTTTCTTTGCAAAAACTGCACCAAAGTTTACCAGAGATGATTGATCAATTAAAGGCCGTTAAAATTGCGAATGATAAGCCCAAAAAGATTTTTGTTTTTGCTACCCTGCATTACTGGATCGAGCAGGCCACTCTGACGGCTTTGGGTTTGGCGGGTTACGGGAATGACGTCACTCTTGGATATTACCCCTATGGCGACTGGTTTACTGACCTCACCAAATTTGATTTACGTCGACAAAATCTTTATGCACAAAAAGTATTGGAACTGACAGAACCGTTTATTAAACCAGTCTCTTTCCTGACTTATCGTGCCCCTTACATTTCTTTACCTGATGCTTTGCAAAAGGCAGTAGAAGAAGTCACTATTTTCGATACCCAATACACTTTGCAGATCGAAGACATCAATAAAGAATGGCCGACTTATCAGTTTCGCTACAAGCGCAATTTCGAAGCTGCTCGTTCGATTTATAACTGGCTGCGTACGAACAAACCAGATGAAGTGGTGGTGCCCAATGGCACCGTACAGGAATTTGGGATTGTCTATCGGGTAGCACACTATCTGAAGATACCAGTGGTTACGTACGAGTTCAGTGACCAACGTGATGCTTGCTGGCTGGGTTTGAATCAAGAAATTATGCGCCAGGATACTTCTGCGATGTGGAAAGCGGCGCAGGAGGTGCCTTTTACTGCCGCTCAGAAAAAACGCATCCAGGCAATGTTTGAATCTCGGCGGGTAGCCAAAGTGACTGAAAACTTTACCCGCCAGTGGCAAAACTCGCCGGCACAGGGAGCCCAAAGTGTCAAAGAAGAGCTCAAACTTGACGACCGGCCGATTGTTTTGCTGGCAACGAATGTTTTGGGAGATAGTTTAACTTTGGGCCGTCAGGTCTTTTCCAAGACAATGGCAGAATGGGTCAGCCGCACGATCTTATATTTCATGGGGCGTCCAGATATGCAGTTGGTCATTCGCATTCATCCTGGCGAGATTTTAACCCGGGAATACTCAATGGTGGATGTAGTGCGTCAAACGCTGCCTGAACTGCCAGAGTATATCCACGTGATCCACCCGGAAGAAAAAGTCAACACTTATGATCTGATCGATATCAGCGATCTGGGTCTGGTTTATACGACAACAGTGGGCCTGGAAATGTCACTGAAGGGATTGCCAGTGATCGTGGCAGGGAACACTCATTACCGCGATCGCGGCTTTACTTATGATCCAAATTCATGGGTCGATTACTTCAAAATCCTGAGTGGCATTCTGGCTGATCCCAAAGGCCATGCTTTATCCAAAGAGAAAATTGAATTGGCATGGAAGTATGCTTACCATTTCTTCTTCTCTTATCCCCGTCCTTTCCCCTGGCACGTCAAACTGTGGCAGGATTATGATTCCCACCCGATCAAACAGGTCTTTAGCGCAGAGGGGCGCCGCAAGTATGGCGATACTTTCCGGCAGTTGGCTGGTGAACCGATTGATTGGGCTAAAGTGATCCCCGGCGGACAGAATTGATGAATTCAAAAACAAACGAAGATTCCCTTAAGCAAGAGGTCAGTAAGTTCTATAACCAGATTGGTTGGCAGATGCAAGATGACGGCTTCTATCAAAATGCCCGTTATGAAGACTTGCGTCCAGTTTCGCATGAATATATTCATCGCTGTCACATGCGCGTGAACCGTTATTTGCGGCGAAGCGGCAAATATCTGTTGGATGCTGGTTCAGGGCCGGTCCAATACCCAGAGTACTTGAGCTATTCCGAAAAATATCGCTACCGAGTATGTCTGGATATCTCGATCAAGGCTTTGCAAGAAGCTCGCGTGCGTTTGCAAGACAAAGGTTTATATGTTGTTGCGGACGTTGCTAATTTACCTTTCAAATCAGATACCTTTGATGGCATTGTTTCTTTGCATACGCTGCATCACATTCCACCGGAACAGCATGCACAGGCGTATCAAGGGTTTGTACGGGTGCTGACTCCGGGAAGTACCGGGGTAGTGGTCAATGCGTGGACTTCGCCCAAGCTGATGGCTCGCTGGTCATGGATGATCCGGGGAATGGATCACGTCAATGGGTTGCTGCGCAAGCTGTCTGGACGCCGCGAAGTTGAGCTGAAGGCGAAAACAGAACCGACGGCTAAAAAAGCCCAGCCTACTGGTACTTATACCCAACATATCACCCCAGAGTGGTTAAAAGAACAATTGACAGGGAAAGTCAAATTCGATATCTTTGTCTGGCGCAGTGCCAGTGTGCGTTTTCTGCGTTCGGTGATTCAGCCCTGGTTCGCAGGTAAACTTTGGCTGCGTCTTTTATACCGCAATGAAGAGAAAAATCCACGTTATTTCGGCGAGAATGGGCAATATCCGCTGATCGTGATCTATAAGTAGAAAATACTCAGAAATGATAATTGAAGGTGAAAAAATGGATTGGAAAAATAAGGTAGTTCTGGTGACCGGTGGAACCGGCTCTTTTGGAAAAAAGTTCATTCAGGTGATGCTGAATGAGTATCATCCAGCCAAGATCATTGTTTTCAGCCGGGATGAACTAAAACAGCACGAAATGCGGATTGCCGGTTACGATGACCCCAGTCTGCGCTATTTTATTGGTGATATTCGTGATTCGCAGCGGCTGCATCGTGCCCTTGAGGGCGTGGATATTGTAATTCATGCAGCAGCTCTGAAACAGGTCCCGGCTTGCGAATATAACCCGATGGAAGCCATCAAAACGAACATTTTGGGCAGCAGCAATGTCATTGATGCTGCTATTGATTGTGGGGTTGAACGGGTGGTGGCTTTGAGCACCGACAAAGCAGTCAATCCGGTCAACCTCTATGGAGCGACTAAACTGGCTGCAGAAAAACTGATTGTGCAGTCAAACGCTTATGCCGGCGGACGCAGCGCTCGTTTTGCTTGCGTGCGTTATGGCAATGTGGTAGGCAGCCGGGGAAGTGTGGTGCCGGTTTTCTTGAAGCAGCGTGAGTCCGGGCGGGTGACTGTCACAGATGACCGCATGACGCGTTTCTGGATCAGTCTGGAGCAAGGGGTTCGTTTTGTAATTCAGGCAGCTGAGAATATGCACGGGGGTGAGGTATTCGTACCGAAGATCCCTTCGATGACTGTGGTTGATCTGGCGAAAGCGATTGCTCCAGAAGCCAAAGTGGAAATCGTTGGTATTCGCCCCGGCGAAAAGCTGCACGAAGTGCTGATTTCGGAAGATGAAGCTCGCCAGACGGTGGAATTGCCGGAAATGTACGTGGTTCAACCGGCAGAAGCACTATGGTTTGGCCGTGATTGGGAAAAGGTGGGCAAACCCTTGCCCGATAACTTCCGCTATGCCAGTAACACTAATGATCAGTGGCTCAATGTAGAGCAGATTAGCCAGATCATCGCCCCAATCGAGGCTGATTACCTGGCAGGAAAACTCGGATGACCAAAATCCTGCTCACCGGCGCAAGCGGTTTGCTCGGGCTGAACCTGGCGATGGCGGTGGATGGCAAGAAGCATCAGGTATTGGGGGTGGCTAATACTACTCCCATGCGCTGGGTGGGGTTTAAAAGTGTTCAAACAGAATTAACTGAACCCGGCAGCATTGAACACTTGCTGGAAGAGTACCAGCCTGAGGTGATCATTCATTGTGCGGCTTTAGCCAATGTGGATGATTGTGAGCATCGACCTGATGCGGCTGAAGAGGTCAACGCGCGTTTACCGGGACGTATTGCAGCGGCAGCAAAGGCAAGTTCCATCAAAATGGTTCATATCTCAACGGATGCTGTGTTCGATGGCATAAAAGGTGATTACCTTGAAACCGACGAACCGCATCCTTTGAGCATTTATGCCCGTACCAAATGGGGCGGGGAACAGGCGGTTTTATCTGCCAATGAGAACGCTCTGGTAGCCCGCGTCAATTTCTATGGGTGGAGTGTTACCGGCAAACGCAGTTTGGCAGAATGGTTCGTCAATAATCTATCAGCCAGTCAAACAGTGAAGGGCTTTACTGATATCCACTTTTGCCCCATGATGGTATTAGATCTGGTCGATATTTTGATGGAGGCTATTGACCTCAACCTGACAGGGTTGTATCATGTCGTTGGAGCCCAGAAAATGTCAAAATTCGAGTTCGGCCGGGCGCTTGCACGCAAATTCGGCTTTGATCCCGAGCTGGTGCAGCCAGCTTCGGTGCTGGATGGTGGCTTGACTGCTGCCCGTTCGCCGAATTTGACCCTGAATACCGGCAAGATTGTGGCGGCTATCGGGCACCCTTTGCCTGATTTTGAAACAGGGCTGCAAAAATTCTACGATCAGTATCGACATGGCTTCCCAGAATTACTCAAGAATCTGGCATGACGCTTTCGACTGGAGATGTATTTCGCTGGAGGAAAATGATGGAAATGAAAATTGGTAATCACACAATTGGCCCTGATTCCCCAACTTATTTCATTGCCGATATCTCTGCCAATCATGATGGTGATTTGGATCGAGCCAAAATGCTCATTCGGATGGCAAAAGAGGCCGGTGCGGATGCCGCGAAATTCCAGAATTTTCGTGCCCCCAAGATCGTCTCAGACTACGGCTTTAAACACATGAACTCTCAGGTTTCGCACCAGGCGAAATGGAAGAAATCTGTTTTCGAGGTTTATTCTGATGCTTCTCTTCCTTTCGATTGGACGCCAATCTTGAAAGAAGAATGCGACAAAGTTGGCATCGATTATTTTTCATCACCCTATGATTTCGAGGCCGTGGATTATCTCGATCCCTTTGTGCCGGCTCATAAGATTGGTTCCGGGGATGTCGATTGGCTGGAAATGCTGGCTTATATTGCTCAGAAGGGTAAGCCTGTGCTGCTGGCAACCGGAGCAGCCTCGATCGGGGAGGTGCAGCGGGCGGTACATACGATTCTGCCGATTAATCCACAACTGGTGGTCATGCAGTGCAATACCAATTACACGGCTGAGGCCGTCAATTTCGATCACATTAACTTGCGTGTATTGAATGCCTATCAAGTGATGTTCCCACAGGTAGTAGTGGGCTTATCTGATCATACACATGGGCATGCGACTGTTTTAGGCGCTGTTGCGTTAGGTGCACGCGTCATCGAAAAACACTTTACCGATGATAACAAACGGGTGGGCCCTGATCATCCTTTCTCGATGACTCCGGCAACCTGGCGCGAGATGGTTGATCGTACCCGCGAACTGGAGCGAGCACTTGGCTCAGCCGATAAATTGATTGCCGATAATGAAAAAGATACTTCGGTAGTCCAACGCCGTTGCTTGCGCGCGGCTCGTGATATTCAGCCCGGTGAAACTTTGACCCGTGAGATGATTGATGTATTGCGCCCGGCAACTCCTGGTGCTATTAAACCCAGTGATCTTGATCTGGTGATTGGCACGAAAGTGCTGAAAGCCATGCCGGCTGGCCGCGAGATTCGCTGGACGGACTTGGGTGACTGATCAGGAATGATTGGGCGTTCGATGAGAATCCTCTACTTTTCACGCGGCCAATCTCCGCATGATCTGCGGTTTGTTCATTCTCTCTCCGAAACCCAGCATCAAATTGGGGTACTCAGTCTTGACCTGGTAAAAACAGATCTCTGGCCATCCACGGTCGAAGTGCTGGAATGGCCGGAACGCAACGAGAGAAGTGAACCTTCGCGCGAACAGCGAGTTCACGATCTCAAAAGTATTTTGACAGAATTCCATGCGGATGTGGTTCATGCTGGCCCAATTCCGCAGGTGGCTTCTTTGGCGGTGGAGGCAGGCGCAGTTCCCCTTTTGAGTATGTCATGGGGATCCGATCTTTTACTTGAAGCGGAACGCTCTCCAGAAGTTGCAGAGATTGCGCGCCGTACTTTACAAGGGAGCGCGATGCTGGCTGCAGATTGCCAGACGGTAGTGCGCAAGGCGCGTGAACTGGGGTACGCTGGCCCAGTGTGCGTCTTTCCGTGGGGAGTGGATTTGCAGCATTTTTCCCCTTTGGGCAGTGCTTCATTGCGGGCGCAACTGGGTTGGGAAGGAAAGTTCCTTTTCTTGTGCAATCGCACCCTGGAGCCGCTCTATGGAGTGGATGTGGTCGCGCGCGCGTTTGGACGGGCGGCGCGCAGAAACCCTGATATTCGTTTGTTGCTTTATGGTCGTGGCTCGCAGGAAGCAGAAATCCACGCCTTACTGGAAGAGGCAGAGCGTAGCGGCCAGGTTTATTTTGGCGGTTTTGCAGGTTTGTTTGAGCTGCCGGATATTTATCGCAGCGCTGATGTGTACGTGAGCGCTTCTCATAGTGACGGTTCTTCTGTATCTTTGATGGAAGCGCTGGCTTGCGGCAGACCGGTGCTGGTTTCGGATATTTCTTCTAATCAAGAATGGGTAGAATCAGGAAAACAAGGCTTGCTTTTCCGTGATGGCGACGAAGAAGAACTGGCTGAAAAAATGTTGGATTTGGCCGCCGCGGCAGATTTATCGAAAATGTCGGCGACTTGCCGCCAGACGGCTGAGCTAAAAGCTGACTGGCAAAAGAATTTTGCAGTCTTATTGAGAGCTTATGCGCAACTGGCAAAAGTAGGTTGAGCAGACGAAAAGAGTTTATGGACTATGAAGAATGTTGCGATCATCCAGGCACGCATGAGTTCGAGCCGGCTTCCTGGCAAGGTATTGAAAGAAGCCGGCGGCCGTCCTTTATTGGACCGGATGGTCGAACGGGTGAAACGAGCAAAACGAGTGGATGAGGTTGTGGTAGCAACTACAATCGACCCCAGCGATGATGAGATTGAATGCTTTTGCCAGTCTCATCAGATTGCTTGTTTCCGCGGAAATTTGCTGGATGTACTGGATCGTTATTATCAGGCAGCCCAACAATATCAGGCGGATACCATCATTCGATTGACTGGTGACTGTCCTTTGATTGATCCTGTGCTGATCGATGCAACGATCGAAGCTCGCGAAGAAGCGAATGCCGATTTTTCCTGTAATCGGCTGCCTCCGCCATTTACTCGCACGTACCCGATTGGTTTGGACGTGGAAGCCTGCAGCCTGGCAGCACTTGAATCCGCATGGAAGAATGCCAGCGCAAAAAACGAACGCGAACACGTGATGCCTTATTTGTATGAAAAAGAGGGCCGTTTCAAAGTGGTCAAGATCGATCATGACCCTGATTATGGCTCTCTGCGCTGGACGGTCGATACTCCTGAAGACCTCGAGTTCGTGCGTGCTGTTTATGCCGCTTTTGAGAACCGCAACGATTTTACCTGGCTGGATGTTTTGCACCTTGTACAGCAGCATCCGGAGCTTTCAGCAATCAATGCCGGGATTCATCACAAGTCCATGTTTGATGTGGA
>JAAZOQ010000211.1 GCA_012797695.1 Anaerolineaceae bacterium
TGATGGGGAATGAAGCCAGCATTTACATTCGAAAAAGTTAAGCCGTCCATTCAGAGTGTATTGATCAGAGACAAGGTCAGGGATAGCGCATTAAGCTATTCCTGACCTTGTGTTCAACATTTGTTAAACATCTCGCGCTAGACTCATAGGCAGAGATTAAAAATGGACGATACACGCGACCCTAAAAAAGTTCTTTTTCTATGCACTGGTAATTCCTGCCGCTCACAAATGGCAGAAGCGCTGGTCAATTTCTATTTACCCGACCGCTGGATGGCGGTCAGTGCGGGGATTGCTCCCGCGGGATACGTTCATCCTCTGGCCTTGCAGGTATTGGCTGAGCTGGGGGTCGAGCATCATGGTACCAGCAAATGGGTGGAACAGTTCATTGGGCAAAAATTTGACCGGGTGATTACTTTGTGTACCGGGGCAGAATATAACTGCCCGGTGTGGCTGGGGGAGGGCATCAAAGAACACATCGGCTTTGCTGACCCGGCACAGTTCCCGGGAACAGAAGCCGAAAAACTGGCAGAGTTTCGCCTGGTACGCGATGACATGCTTGACCGCATTGTTGAATATCTACGAGTACGTTAGTTCATTCTCCTACTTCTCGGTTAAAAAGGATCACCGGCAAGCGACTGCCGGTGATCCTGAATTTACAGCAATTTTTCAATTGCAGAAGCAAATGTCTCTGGTTCAACATTCGGTTCAAAGCGCGCCACGACATTTCCCTGACGGTCCACCAGAAACTTGGTGAAATTCCATTTGATCACCCCATCCAAGAATCCCCCCTTCTGTTTTTTCAGAAAGCGGTACAGCGGATGAGCATTTATGCCATTGACTTCTAGCTTAGCAAACACCGGGAAGTGTACGTCGTAATTCATCTGGCAGAAGGTCTGAATTTCGGCATCTGAGCCTGGTTCCTGGTGGGCAAACTGATCACAGGGGAAGCCCAGTACCTCGAATCCGCGGGCATGAAACTGTTGATAAAGAGATTCCAGCCCCTTGTACTGAGGGGTGAAGCCGCATTTACTGGCGGTGTTGACGATCAGGAGCACCTGCCCCTGATATTGCGAGAGGGGAATTTCTTCTCCGCTGGCTTTTTTAACTTGAAAATCGTAGATTGTCATTCGTGTGTCCTCCTGAATTCAAATCTACCTAATTTTATCTTAATTGGCTGTGACATGCAAAAAAGAGAAAACCTTCTATAAAAACAGCCACCTGTGCAGGTGGCTGTTTCAGACGCTACTCTTCTTCATGGAAAGTGCCGTTGACGGCTCGTCCCACCCCCATGTATTTGAACCCAAGCGATTTCAACTGTTCAGCGTCCCAGAGATTACGTCCATCCAGCAGAATGGGATGTTTCATGATCTGGTAAATGCGGGCAAAGTCAAGTTGCTTGAACTCATTCCAGTGTGTGGCCAGCAGCAAGCCATCGGCATTTTCGGCTACCTGATAAGGATTGTCGCACAATTCCACCTTTTGCACGACCCGGGCGGCATTTTCCATTGCCTGCGGATCGTAAGCCTTGATGTGAGCTCCCTCATTTTGCAGCAGGTGAATGATCTCGAGAGCAGGGGATTCACGGATATCGTCGGTGTTGGGCTTGAAGGCCAACCCCAGCACACCGATGGTTTTGTCGTTGAGGCTGCCCAGTGCTTTGCGCAGTTTCATAACAGCGCGGCGGCGCTGATTTCGGTTGATCTCCATCACTGCCTGGAGTAATTGCGGCTGAGTGCCATGCAAAACGGCCATGTGTTCCAGCGCTTTAACGTCCTTCGGGAAGCAGGAACCGCCCCAGCCCAGGCCGGCATCCAAAAAGCTGGGGCCAATGCGTTTGTCATACCCCATGCCGCGAGCTACCTCGTTGACATCCGCTCCCAGCGCCTCACACATGTTGGCGATCTCGTTGATGAAAGAAATTCGCGTAGCCAAAAAGGCGTTGGAGGCGTATTTGATCATCTCGGCAGTACGCAAATCGGTGATCATGATGGTGCAGCGCAAGGGCTGGTAAAGATTGGCTACTTTTTGCGCGGCTTCTTTCTGGAGCGACCCTAATACCACGCGATCGGGATTCATGAAATCACTGATGGCTGAACCTTCGCGCAGAAATTCGGGATTCGAAACCACACTGAACTCGAGAGGGTGGTCCCCGCGACGTTGTTGAATGACCTCTGCCACCCAATCCCCAGTACCCACGGGGACGGTGGATTTATTGATAACGATAATTGGCCAGTCGACGGTATCGGCAATGGCTTCAGCGGCAGCTCGTACGTATTGCAGATCGGCCTCGCCATCATTCCCGGAGGGAGTGCCAACAGCGATAAAGGCATATTCCGCTTCTTTCAGTGCCTCCTGGTAATCTGTGGCAAAGAACAGCCGGCCGGAACGTACATTCTGGCTGACCAGTTGTTCCAGGCCGGGTTCGTAGATGGGCATTTCGCCGTGATTTAATTTATCGATGCGTTCGTGATCGACATCCAGGCAGGTGACCTGGTTCCCCAAATCAGCAAAGCAGGTACCGGTCACCAGACCGACATAACCGGTACCTACGACACAAATCTTACTCATAGATCCTCCAGCGAGGCAAAGTTTTCACAGAACTTTATTCTACCATGAGCCTTTTCATCCTTTTTTCTCTCTTATGTATAATAAAAGAAAACTTCGAGAAAGGATGAAAAATGCCAGCCAAAGTCATTGATGGCAAAGCTGCCGCAGAGGAAATTCGTCACGAGGTTGCTCAGAAAGTTCAGGAAAGAATAGCGGCCGGGAAATCTCGACCGGGATTAGCCACGGTGCTGGTGGGGGAGAATCCGGCCAGCCAATCTTACGTACGTTCCAAACAAAAAGCTTGCGCTGAAGTGGGCATTGAGTCTTTTGGCTTTGAACTGCCGGCGGATGTCAGCCAGGCAAGACTGGAAGGGTTGATCCAGGAA
>JAAZOQ010000212.1 GCA_012797695.1 Anaerolineaceae bacterium
ATTGTTGCTGTGTTATTGATATTCTCTGTTGCCGCAGAAAAAATCTCAAGGTGGGTAGGTGCTGCTGTGAAACGATTTGAAAAAATTCTGAGAGTTGCCTTCATTTTGCTCTATTTTTTCGGGAACACACGTATCCCGGTCGTTCTGGCTGAGGGAATCCCTGCTTTTGCCGGCTTTGGCCAGGAGAACATGACCACGGCTCAAGCGGATTGGACATTGGATGGCAGTTCAATCTTGGATGGCGTCATTTCGGCGACAGCGTTGACAGCGGCAGCTACTTTTACCTTGGACGTTTCAGAAATTGCGGCGGCAATCGATCAGGGTGGGCTCAAGATCCACTTTTCTGTAGATTCCTACGTGGCCGATGCGGCACCAGAAGAGCTGGATTCTGCATCAGCGGAAATTGGTTTCAGCGCTTCTGGCAGTTTTTCAGGTGCGGCAGAGACTTTGGCCCGCTCGAATTCCACTGGTTCTGAGACCCTGACTTCCGGCGCTTCGATCCCTACTGGAACTCGTTTCATCTTTGTTCGTTTACACGGTGATGGAGTGGGAGAAAGTAATTCCGTTTCTTTCAGCAATCCTTCATTGACCATCAATGATGATACAAATCCTACCCTAACGGCAGAGTTACTCCCAGACGGTTGGACGAATGGAGCGGTGCAGGTTACGCTGACTGCGGCTGATGCAGACAGCGGTGTGGAAGGAATTTATGATGGCGAGGGGAATAAGGTCAGCAGTACGAAGACTTATTCCTTTTCGACTTCTACAGCAGGCACATGGTCTTTTACCGCACGTGATTATGCTGACCACGTTTCTTCATTGTGCAAGGTTGCGGTGAACAAGTTTGATAACACCATTCCAGAAGCTCCATCTCTTGCGGTAAATTCTACTGATTGGTCGAAGGAAGCAGTACCTTTCACTGTAACCGTAACCCCTGCCGGGGAAGGCGAAAGCCCGGTATTGCCACAGTATCGGATCAATGGAGGAGCATGGCAAAATTATTCAGCGGGCGATGCAGTCGATGTCGAAGGTGTGGATACCCTTGAAGCCCGTGCCGCGGATGAAGCTGGCAATATCTCTGACAGTGTTTCTGCTACGGTGAAAATCGATCTCACCGGGCCATCTTTGAGTCTGGAAAGCTTACCTCATCCTCAACCGGCGGGGGGAGCTACCGTTACGGTCACCGCTGCTGATGCTGGCAGCGGAATTGCGCGGTTGCTCTATGCAGCAGGGGAGCACACGGCGGATGAATTTGCTGCCGGGTTGGGAACTTCGATTTCAGGCAATAGTTTCGAGGTTTCGAGCGGGGGCTTTTACACGGTTTATGCTGAAGACGCGGTCGGTTGGTCAGTTGTCGAGAAGATCGCGGTAAATACTTATCCGGTGATTGGCGCGATCACTCCTGCTGTTCTGACAGAAGATGGCAGTACCACTGTGACTTTCTCGGTCAGCGATGCTGAGACCGTTGCCGGTAATCTGCTTGTCAGCGCCAATGCGGTCAATACCGCACTCTTTACTTCTGTTCCAGTGGTCAACGAGAATGGAACGGTAACTTTGACCCTGGCGCCAGCGGTTGATGCCAATGGTTCAAGCGTTATCACGGTAAGCGTCTCGGATGAGCAGGGGCTGGTGACGACGACCAATTTCTCGCAATCAGTAACGGCTGTGAATGATTCTCCTCATGCTGAGGATGATGCTTCCTCTGCTAACGAGGATACCTCGATACAGATCGACGTTTTGATGAATGATACAGATGTTGATAGCGGCGATTCCTTGAAAATCGTTGCTGTGGATGATCCTGAACACGGTACTGCATCCATCCTGAATGATGGGGCATTGCTCAGTTATGCTCCCGACGTTGATTGGTCAGGGGTAGAGGTCTTTGATTATACGATCGAAGATTCTGGTGGGCTGCGGTCTTCTGCCAGCGTGACGGTTACGATTGCCGCTGTTGATGATGCCCCGGTGATTTCTTCTGTTTCGCATCAAGCAATTTCTGAAGATACCAGTTCGTCTGCGATCCCCTTTACGGTGACTGATGTAGATAATCTCTCCACTGAATTAACTGTGCAGGTGAGCAGTGACAATCCAGATATTTTCCCGGCAGATCATATTACTCTGACAGATCTGACGGGTGGCAGCTACACGGTACAGCTTTCTCCAATGCCGAACGTCAATACTACTCAAGACGGTACTGCCGAAGATTCCCCGGTAACAATTACGATCACGGCAACGGATGGTACAAAGACAAGCACATCGATCTTTACAGTCTCGGTGAATGCCATTAATGATCCCCCGAAACTGGAAGATATTACTACATCAACGGATGAAGATACCCCGATCGAAATCGCTGTCTTGAAAGATGCAACAGATGTCGAAAATGAAACCCTGACCGTGATTGCGGTGAGTTCACCAACTTCTGGCACGGCGGCGATCACAAACGACGGTTCTACAGTAACTTATTCCCCAGCAGCAAATTTCAACGGTACCGACCAGTTCACCTTTACTGTTCGCGATGCCGGTGGTGAAACATCCACCGCAACGGTTTTCCTGACCGTCACCAGCGTTCAGGATGCTCCTTTGGTCAGCAACGTCATTGAAGCAATTCCAGAAGACTCCTTTGCGACCATTCCGTTAGCCGGGAATGCTTCTGACCCGGACGTCGCAACAAATGAGGATTCCATCAGGATCACGGCGGTCACGGGGGCCCAGCATGGAACTACCGAGCTTGCAGAAGATGGGCAGTCTTTTACCTATACTCCTGATCCAAACTGGAATGGGCAAGAGGTTCTTACTTATACGGTGACCGATAGTCAGCTTAACGCCACTTCCGGTACAGTCACTCTGACTGTTTCAGCGGTGAATGATGATCCAATAGCAGTGGATGATGAAGGATCTACTGCTGAGGACACTCCCGTTACGTTGGATGTATTGAGCAATGATACTGACGTTGATCAGGATACCAATGCGGATGTTCTGACCATCCTCTTAGCCTCGGATCCAGCGCATGGTACAGTGGCAATCATTGATTCCGGGAAGAAATTGACCTATACCCCTGACCCTGATTGGAATGGCAGCGAAACCTTTACCTACACGATTGAGGATAGTGCTCATGCTCGATCTCAAGCCATGGTGACCATGACAGTGGCGGCCGTCAATGATGCCCCAACCATTACCAGCATCGAGAATCAGACCATCGATGAGGATTTTACAACGAGCGCGTTGGCATTTTCGGTTGCGGATGTTGACAATGACTTCTCTGCGTTGACTGTTACCGCTGCAACAGATAACACGGCCCTTTTCCCAGCCACAAATATTCAACTGGTAAATCTGGGGTCAGGGAGTTATACCCTGCAGTTATCCCCCATAGCCAACGGCAATACCTCTGCGGATGGCACAGCTGCGGATGCACCGGTGACGGTTACAGTTCAGGTCAGTGATGGAGAATGGACTGTGCCAATGACCTTCACGGTATCGGTCACAGCGGTCAATGATGCGCCTGTGGTGGCAGATGACAGCGCTGCCGTGGATGAAGATGCGTCGATCTCCATTGATCCGCTTGCAAACGATTTGGATATTGAGCATGAGACGCTGACGATCACCGCAGTGACCTTACCCAGTTACGGCACTGCGACGATCACCAATGAAGGCAAGAAAATATCTTATGTCCCCAACAGAAATTACAACGGCGCGGATGCTTTCCAGTACACGGTTGCTGATCCAAAAGGGGCAACCAGCACAGCTCGTATTTCGATCACGGTGAATAGTGTCAATGATGCACCAGTAGCGAAGAACGATTCGGTTTCCCTCAACGAAGACACTCTGACGACGATCGATGCGCTTTCCAATGATACTGATATAGATATTTCTACCAATCCTGGAAATGAAAGCCTGACCATTGTCAGTGTCGGCAGTCCCTCACACGGGACGGCAGAGATTTCAAGCAACAAGATTGTCTATTCTCCGGCTCTGAATTACAACGGGACAGATTCCTTTACCTATACGATCGAAGATGAATCGCATGCCCAATCGACTGCAACGGTGAATTTGACGATCAAACCTGTCAATGACTACCCGGTATTTACTAACTTGTCGGCCTCCTATACTACAGATGAAGATACGCCATTGACGATTCACTTCAATGTCAGTGATGTGGAGACCCCCACTGAAAGCTTGATGCTGCAAGTGACTTCAGGAAACTCGAGCATCATTACCAACAGTAACCTGGTATTGGGGGGATTGGGGAACTCTGATTCTGATACTACTTTGAAAATGACCCTGGTTGCCAACCAGAACGGCGACGTCGTGATCACCTTACGTCTGGGCGATGGTTTTGTAGTCACGGTTCAGACTTTCACTCTGCATATCAACCCCGTCAATGATCCCCCTATTGCGGTCAATAATTCAATTTCTTTCACCGAGGATACTCCGATCGATATCGATATGGATTCGCTGGTCAACAATGATACGGATATCGATGGCGATACTTTGAGTTTCGTTAGCTTTTCTGCCCCTTCTCTGCAGGGAACCCTGACCGAGAAAAGCGCAGCGGATCATATTTATACTTTTACGCCAGCCGCGAATTTCGATGGTACAACCACCTTTACGTACACCATGACCGACGGTACGGTGCAGCGTTCCGCAACCGTCAGTCTGGTAGCCATCCCGGTGAATGACCAACCCATTATCACCCTCGATCCTACCAACGTCTATTCCGGGCTGGAAGATACTCCCTTGACCATTAAATTTACGGTCTTTGATTATGAGACCTCGGCTTCAGCGCTCTCGGTGCAAGCCGGGAGCAGCGATACCAGTATTCTGGCCCCTGGAAATATTTCGACTTCCTGCACTTCGGGCAGTTGCTTGCTGACGGCCACTCCAAGTTCCAACAAAAATGGTACGGTGACACTGACGATCTCGGTCAGTGATGGCCAATATCTGGTGCCTGTTACCACTACCCTGACTTTTGCCCCGGTGGATGATGGGCCGACCGCTGTTGCTGATTCCTATTCATTGAATGAACACGCTACAGTGGTCCTTTCGCCTTTAGTGAATGATTATGATGTAGACGATAAAGAGTTTGCCATCTCTGCACTTGATACTACTGACTTGCTAGGGACTCTGGTTGATAATCATGACGGCACGTTGACTTATACCGCCCCCGAAAAGTTTTCAGGCACCGATAGTTTTGCCTACACTATTACTGATTCCACACCGCTTTCATCGACAGCCACAGTCACCCTTTACGTGGGTTATCAGGATAATCCTCCCGCGCTCAGCCTGATTGATGATCAATATATCTGGGAAGATCATTCTTCCAACGCGATTGCTTTTACTGTAACCGATCCAGATGGGTTGACAGGTGTCTCGGTAAGTGCCACTTCCAGTAATACGGATCTGGTACCGAACGATAGTTCACACGTGGTGATCGATGGCTCTAACGGAAATTACACCGTGCAGTTGACCCCCCTGGCCAATGCCAATGGTACGACAAATATCACTGTAACAGCCAGTGATGGCGAAATTTCTGATTCCACTACTTTTCTTTTGACTGTCTATCCGGTGAATGATGACCCGGTTGTGACTGATGATTCCTACAATGTAAACGAGGATTTCTATCTCGATTTCAACCCAGCGGATAACGATACCGATATCGAATCGACGCCTACTGTTTACCAGATTTCTTCTCCTTCTCTGGGTACGCTGGTGCGCACTTCGACGGGCTATCGCTACACTCCTTACCTGAATAAAAATGGTACGGAATCGTTAACTTATCAGGTCACGGATGGTCAGGCACTGAAGACCGGGAATATTACGATCACGATCAACCCGGTAAACGATGCTCCCTATGCCAACCCGGTTTATTTGACGGTGCCAAATACAGTGGGGTCCAACGCTTCTTTCAGCGTTTTGTCTTATGCCAGCGACCCTGACGATGTGGGAGGCAGCGTTTCAGCAGACTCCATCGTTTCTGGACCTTCTCATGGCACGGCTGAAATTGTCAATAACACGATCACCTATACCCGCACCTCGACTGAATCGAATACAGATTCTTTTGTCTACCGGGTGAAAGATAATGGCTCTCCCACGATGTATGCTCAGGCAACTGTCTATATCTCGGATAGCTGGGGCCCATCGATTTACGCATACAGCCGGTCGATCTACATGAATGAAGATGCGTCAAAGATGACCTTTACAGTAAGTGTGGGGGCCAGTGCCAGTTATGGTGGTTATACTCTTTCTCTGGTCAATTCTTCCACCCTGGGTACGGTGAATATTCCTAATGTGAATAGTAATACCATCGAATATACACCGCTTGCGAATGCCAATGGAACGGAGACGCTGCAGTACAAAGTAACTGCCAATAATGATCCGACCAAATCTGCCACGGCCAATACCTATGTAACGATCTATCCGGTGAATGATCTACCCACGATCACCTCAGTTTCAGATCAGACGATTGATGAAGATTCTTCTACGGTCGATCTGCAGGCGCAGATATCTGATGTGGATGATCCGATCTCTGCGCTGAAATTTACCATGTATTCAGGCGATCAGACGCTGGTATCGAATTCAGGGATCGTTTTCAGCAACAATAATGGTACGATCACCTTCCACGTGACCCCAATTCCCAATCAGTATGGAACGACGCCGATCACTCTTATGGTCAGCGATTCCATTGGGTACACCAGTACTTCGTTCAACCTGACGGTGAATTCAGTCAACGATCCGCCAGTTGCCACGGATTATTCCACTTCTGTGAACGAAGATAGCAGTAAAACTATCCCGGTGATTGCTCCCTATACCGACCCTGATGGTGACTCGCTGATTTTGACGATCGATACTGCGCCTGCTCATGGCACAGCTGAAATCGATGCGAGCCAAAATGTTGTCTACACTCCTGCTGCAAATTACAACGGCACAGATAGTTTTGTGTATAAAGTAGACGACTCACATGGTGGCGTTGATACGGCGACGGTCACGATCAGTGTTCTGCCAGTTAATGATGCTCCAACTTTGACGAATTTAGGAACACTTTACGAGACTGATGAAGATACTCCTAAAGAGGTCACTTTCAACGTTGCTGATGTTGATAATGATCTGGATACCCTCGAGATTACTTATACTTCTTCAAATACAGATCTTTTGCCGCTGACGGGGATCAGCCTGAGCGGCTCAGGTACGGATCGTATCTTGACCCTATCCCCAGAGGCGAATGCCTATGGCGAAAGCCAGGTAACGGTCACCGTTTCAGATTCAGCTTTGACCGCTCAGCAGACCTTCCGTTTCGTGGTGGATTCAGTCAATGATTTACCCGTCGCAGCGAATGATTCCCAAACGACCAATGAAGATACCTCGGTCACCATTAATGTACTGGCAAATGACACGGATGTTGAGGATTCCAGTTTGACGGTCGGTTCAGTCTCAACGGCTTCTCACGGCACAGTGACGAACAACCGTGATGGCACATTGACCTATAAGCCGAATAGTAACTGGAACGGCACGGATTCCTTCACTTATACTGTCGTGGATCACAATAACGGGCAGAGCACAGCTACCGTTACGGTAACGGTGACCCCGGTCAATGATGCTCCGAATGCGAACACAGATAGTGCGACGATCGATGAAGACACTTCAGTGACAATCTGGCCGCTGGCAAATGACTCGGATGTCGAGAATGATCCGATTTCTCTTGTGAGTGTAGGGTCCCCCAGTCATGGCACTCTGGTGAACAACGGCAATAATTCACTGACCTATACCCCCGCGGCAGATTACAACGGCTCGGATTCTTTCACTTATGTGATCACAGATGGTTCCTTGAATAAAACAGGAACAGTCTCGATCACCATTCGGGCGTTGAATGATGCGCCGCGTCTGTCGACGTCAGCAGATCAACCCTGGACTCTTGATGAAGACACCCCAACTTCATTTCCACTGCACATCTATGATCCAGAAACCTCGGCAGATAATCTGGTGATCAAGATCACCTCTTCGAATCAGACGATTTTGCCAGACACTTCGATCTCATTGCAAGGCACTGGTCAAGACAAGACACTGCTGCTATCACCCAGTCTGAACCAGTTTGGTACCCTGGAAATTCAAGTAGATGCTACTGACGGGGAAAAGAATACGATTGCGACTTTCCCGGTTCTGGTCCGCTCGGTGAATGATTTGCCGACGATCTCGAATGTGACCGATCAAACTATTAACGAAGATACTCCCACCGCTGCAATTCCTTTCAGCTTGAGTGATATTGAAACTGCAGGGACAGATTTGACGGTGACGGTGGCTTCGAGCAATGAAACACTTGTACCCACAGAAAATGTGATCATTACCAAGACCAGCGGCGGCAATCGCACTGTACAGGTGACCCCGGCCGGGAATCGGGTAGGTACTGCTACGATCACTCTGACGGTTCATGACGCCGATGGCGGTACAGCGTCAGATTCTTTTGTGGTCACTGTGAATTCTGTCAATGATGCTCCCACCGCAAATAAAGATACTGCCAGCGTGGATGAGGATAGCTCCATACAGATTTTTGTCCTGGCCAATGATGTTGATCCCGATCTCGATAATGAAGGGGATGATCTGGTCATCCTATCTGTCGCGGATGTGGATAATGGAACAGTAACTATTGCCAGCGACAAGAAATCCCTGACCTTTACTCCTGCCGCAAACTACAATGGAACCGAAGTGTTTTCTTATACACTGCAAGATAAAGCGAAGGTTGAATCAACCGCTACAGTGACGGTCACCGTGAACCCCGTGAATGATCCGCCCATAGCCAATGGGGATGCAGCAGAAACTGATGAAGACAAGAATGTGACCATTGATGTTTTGGCCAATGATACTGATATCGATCTTACCCGTGAGACTGACGACTTGATCATCCTTTCTACCGCTGGAGTTGATAACGGTACAGTAGAAATCGCAGAAGATGGAAAATCCTTGACCTTCAAACCAGCTTTGAATTTCTTTGGCGAAGAAACCTTCACTTACACGATCAAGGATCAGCATAATGCTCAATCATCTGCTTCTGTGACGGTGAAGGTCAATGCAGTCAATGATGCGCCCACTATTTCAAATATTGCCAATCAGACTACACCAGAAGATACCAGCACTGGAACAATTGATTTCCTTATCAATGATGTCGATAATGATTTAGATGGGCTGAACCTATCGGCAACAACCAGTAATGGCACAGTTATTCCCGCCGGCAACATTACTTTTGGCGGCAGTGGTTCCAGCCGCACCATCAGTATTTTGCCTGCCGCGGATCAAAATACCTGGTCGAAAGCCAGCAGTTCAGATGCACCCGTGACGATCGTGGTCATGGTCAGCGATGGAAAGTTGACTGCCAGTGACAGCTTCACTGTCTCGGTAACCCCGGTCAATGATGCCCCGGTCGCACAGGATGATTCGGCGACTACCAGTGAAGATAATGCCGTCACGATCTCTGCTCTGACCAATGATAGTGATGTTGATATTGCTCACGAAGGGGATAGCATCAGCATCTTATCGGCAACAGACCCCTCTCATGGAACGGTAGAGATCATTGAGAGCGGTACAAAGTTGCGTTACCACCCCGCGCTTAATTACAATGGCAGCGATTCGTTTACCTATACTCTTACGGATACTCATGATGCTACCGATACCGCGACAGTCAGCATTTCGATCAGCGCGGTTGATGATGCACCGACTATCGTCCCGACGAATGATCAGAACGTGGATGAGGATCAAACCCTAGGCCCGATCACCTTTACTATCGCTGACGTGGATAACACAGCTGACCAGTTGACGGTGACTGCCTCTTCGAGCAATACTACTGTGATCCCCAACCAGACTGTTAATTTGTCTCTTGCTGGCACGACCGCTGAACGTACGATCACGATCAAACCGGCAGCCAATCAGAACACCTGGATTCCGGCGAGCTCCACGTATGGAACTGTGAATATCACGTTGACCGTAAAAGACCCTGATGGTCTGGTGGCCACCGATGTCTTTGCCGTTCAAGTAAACAAAATCAATGATCCTCCTGTTGCCGTTGCGGACATTGCTTCTGTGGATGAAGACAGCAGCGTTTTGATCAATGTGCTGGCGAATGATACAGATGTCGATACTGCTATTGAAGGGGATACGATTTCGCTGGTCTCTACAGAAGATGTAACTCATGGAACCGCGGTCATCAGTTCAGGAAAGATTCTGTTTACCCCAGAGGCCAATTATTTTGGCGCGGCCCAATTCAAATACACCATTACCGATCTGGCCGGAGACACTTCACAGGCAACTGTAAACGTGACGGTAAATTCTGTGGATGATGCTCCAACGATTACCACGGTTGCCAATCAGACCATTCTTGAAGATGGAAACACCGGAGCTTTATCTTTCACGATAGCGGATATCGATGATGATGCTTCCACTTTGACCATGTCTGCCACCAGCAGCAATACCACTATTTTACCGACTGCAAATATTGTATTTTCGGGTACGGCAGGCAATCGCACTGTGACGGTGACACCTGCTGCTGACCGGAATACCTATTCAAATGGGCCGGTGACGGTGACCCTCAAAGTCACTGATCCAGGGAAATTGACAGCGGTGACCACGTTTACCCTCACGGTCACAGCGGTTAATGATCCGCCGGTTGCCAAGAACGATAGTTACAGCGTTACCGAGGATATTGCCAAATCACTGACGGTGCTTTCGAATGACACTGATGCGGATATTGGCAACGAAGGTGACACGCTGGTGATTAATTCGGTCTCTTCTGTAGCAAATGGTACTCTCACTGTGGCAGGAGATCGGAAGTCAATGACCTTTACCCCGTCCGGGAACTGGAATGGCACGACATCCTTCACCTACGATATCAAGGATAATTCAGGGGTGGTTTCGAATACGGCCACCGTCTCCTTGACGGTCACAGCGGTCAATGATCCACCGGTTGCTGTGGCAGATTCGGCATCAGGCACAGAAGATACACCTTTGGTGATCAATGTTCTCTCCAATGACACGGACCCTGATCTGGTCTACGGGGATAACCTGCTGATCTACTCTACTGCAGGTGTCACGAATGGGACGGTAAGCGTGGCTGCCGATAAGAAATCTCTGACCTTTACCCCGGCTGCCAACTGGAATGGTTCTACCAGCTTTACCTACTCCATTCGGGATACGGCAAACGTAACGCATCCCAGCGCTACGGTGAATGTTACAATCGCTGCCGTAAATGACGCCCCTACTGCTGTAGCAGATACTGCAAGCACAAATGAAGATAACTCAGTCGTCATTTCTCCGCTTACCAATGATATCGATCCGGACCTTTCTCACGAAGGAGACGCTCTCACCATCGCTTCTGCACCTACAGCCAATCATGGAACCATCGTTTTGAGTGATGATCATAAGACCTTCACTTATACTCCTGACCATGATTGGTTCGGTACAGATGCCTTCAATTACACCGTGACGGATTCTCACAATGCAACATCTACGGCAGCAATTACGGTGACTGTAAACGCGGTCAATGATGCTCCGGCGATTTCGGATATTCTTAATCAAACCATCGACGAAGACACCAGCACGGGCTCAGTTTCCTTTACCGTTTCAGATGTGGATAATTCCGCTGCTGATCTGACCTTGAGCGCCACCACCAGTAATAGCTCTGTGATTCCGCAGTCGAACATCGTCTTTGGCGGCAGTGGCGCTAACCGAACGGTAACAGTCACTCCGCTGGCCAACAAGAATACCAGTGGTGTCAGCCCGGTGACGATTGTCGTTACGGTCAGTGATGGCCAGTCTGCCAATGCGACTGCCAGTGATAGTTTCACTGTGACGGTGAATCCGCTTAATGATCCACCTACGGCGGTTGCTGATATGGCCACTGTAGCTGAAGATAATAACAAACAGATCGATGTTCTGGCAAATGATACCGATATTGACCTTGACAATGAAGGGGACGCATTGACCATCGTCTCGACAGCCAATGTCGATCATGGCAGTGTCTCGATTGCTGCGGATGGTAAATCGCTTACTTACACCACCGAACACAACTGGAATGGTACCGAGGTTTTCAGCTATACCATTGAAGATCAGTCTCACGCTCAATCAACGGCGAATGTCTCTGTCACAGTCACCCCGGTCAATGATGCTCCAACAGCGGTTGACGATGCGGGCAGCGGCAATGAAGATCATGCCGTGACGGTCAATGTAATTGAGAATGACACTGACCCAGATCTGGGGAAAGAAGCTGAGACGGATAACCTGCTGGTTGATTCTGTCAGTGCGGTGGATGCCGTTGCGGGTTCGGTCAGTATTTCAACGGATAAGAAGAGCGTTACTTTTACCCCCGCGATGAACTGGAATGGTACAACTTCCTTCGACTATTTAGTCAAAGACAAAGGTGGGCTTACTTCTTCCGCAACTGTCACAATTACGATCCATCCGGTGAATGATGATCCCGTGGCTGCAGCCGATTTGGTTACGACGGATGAAGATACACCGATCACGATTTCAGTCCTGGCCAATGATCTCGATGCCGACTTAAGCTTTGAGGGAGATACTCTGAATGTCGTTTCTGCAACTTCTCCTGCTCATGGCACGACGGCATTGAATGCGGGCAAGACGGCGGTGATCTATACTCCCAGTGAAAACTGGAATGGCAGCGATTCCTTCTCTTATACGATGAAAGATGCGGCCGGGAGAACCGCAACGGCGGCTGTGTCCGTGACGGTAAACGCTATCAATGATGCCCCAACCGCCGTAGCGGATGCAGCAAGTGTGGCCGAGGATCACAGTGTATCGGTTTCGGTGCTGGCAAATGATGTAGATCCAGATCTGACCCGTGAAGGGGATAGTTTCTCCATCGTTTCAGTGGGTACGGTACCGCATGGGTCGGTGACAATCGCTGCTGATCAGCAATCCCTTACTTTTACCCCGGCAGCGAACTGGAATGGTGAGAGTAAGTTCGATTACACAATGAAAGACAAAGATGAAGTGGAATCGACTGCATCAGTGACCATTACCGTGACTGCGGTCAATGATCCGCCGATTGCCAAAGATGATACAACTTCGGTTGATGAAGATAATTCCGTAACCATTGCGCCACTTTCCAATGATATCGATGTTGACTTGAATCAAGAAGGCGATGACCTGATCATTACCACGACCAGTACCCCTGTACACGGCAGTGTGCAATATACCACTGGAAATAAAGGGCTCATCTACACTCCTGATGCAAACTGGAATGGGGAAGATTCCTTTACTTACACGATCCGCGATCAAGGTGGAGAAACTTCGACGGCAATGATCACGGTGACAGTGAATCCACAGGAGGATTCTCCAACTGCGGTCGATGACACCGCAACCGTAGCCGAAGATGATGCGGTTACCATTTCTCCGCTGGTCAATGATCTGGATGATGACCTGGCACTATTCGAAGATGATCTGACCCTGGTTTCGATTTCTGGGGTAACGCATGGCACAGCAGTGATCTCGACAGATAAAAAATCGATTGATTTCACTCCGGCTGCCGATTGGAATGGCGAAGTCACTTTCTCTTACACAATGAGGGATGTAGCCAATAACACATCCAGCGCGCAGATCACGGTGACGGTGACCCCGGTCAATGATGCACCGCACGCAGTAGCAGATGAGACAACCACAGACGAAGATACCGTTGTGAACTTGCTTGTTCTCACCAATGATACCGATGTCGATCTGGCAATGGAAGGCGATACTCAGACAGTGGTCTCAGTGGAAAAACCTGCGCATGGTGTGGCGGTGATCAATAGTGGTACCACAATTACTTACACACCAGACGCTGACTGGAATGGACAGGAAACTTTCCAGTACACGATGGAAGACAAAAATCACACTCAATCTTCGGCTCAGATCACAGTGAATGTCACCGCGGTCAATGATGCTCCAGTGATTTCAGCAATTGAAGATCAGACTATCGCTGAAGATAGCGCAACTGGTGCTCTTTCTTTCACGGTGACCGATGTGGATAATCTGCCAGGGGATCTGCTGGTGACGGCCCAGAGCGGGAACGGAACAGTGCTGCCACTGGCAAATATCACGTTGGCGGGTTCTGGTTCGGCTCGCACGGTCACTCTGGCCCCGGCCGCGGATCGTAATACCTCTGGCGTTTCTCCGGTAATGGTTACTTTGACAGTGAGCGATGGCAAACTCAGCGATACCAGTACCTTCTCTCTGATGGTCACTCCGGTCAATGATGCTCCGCAGGCGATGGATGATACTGCGACTATGGATGAAGACTCAACGGCTACTCTATTTCCTCTCGAGAATGATACAGATATTGATCTGGCGAATGAGGGGGATGATCTAACCATCGTTTCAGTTGCCAGCGTTGAGAATGCCAAAGTGGAGATCCTCAAGGGCGCGAAGAGCCTGCAGTTCACACCTTTCCCTGACTGGAATGGCGAGAATACTTTTACCTACACTCTTGAAGATAGCCATGGTGTACAGTCGACGGCGACCTTTGTCGTTACCGTGATCGATATGCCAGAGATCATTCCAGGCTGGCAGACGGATCCTTCTCTCGTTGTGAAAGTCCCTGCTGGTGGTGAGCGTTACAAAGATGGTAGTAGCATCCCGGTGAAGTGGACCGCTTTCAACGGCACGGGGATCACCTACCGTCTGGATTTCTTCGATGGCAGTACCTGGACAACCCTGGCTACCGGTTTGACTGGCACCAGCTATACCCACGTCTTAGGGACAACTTACCTGCATACCAGCTCTGCTCGTTATCGTGTTCTGGCCGAAAGCGACAGCGCGATCAAGTTCGTGGCTTATAGTAATTACTTCGTCATCGATAATCGGGCTCCCTCTGGCGTGACTATTAAACTACAGACCTCTGACGGTAATCCTTACGTTCCGGGAAGTTGGACTCACCTCCCCGTAACTCTGTCCGCTAGCGGTGGCTGGGATTTGACGGGCATCCAGCTGCGAATTCTCGCCGGTAGCCGTCAGCTGGCTTCGGGTACAGACCGGACTTCAGCGACCGTGAGTGATGCTGGTCAGCAGACCCTTACAGTAGTGGCAGAAGACCCATTAGGGAATCAAACTACGGTGGGGACTTTCCTGGTCAAAATTGATGTGCTGCCTCCTGCTGAACCGCAGTTGATCCAGAAATCAGCGACAGCTTCTGAAAGTTCGGCAAAAGGCGGAAAAGTGGTTCTTCACTTCCCCGAGGATCCCGGTCGAAGCGGGAACTCGATCCTGCTCTTACCTGACGGAAGTCAGGTACCGATCGACGGCGACTACACCTGGACGACAGAAGAAAATGGCGAGTACTCTTTCACCATCATTGATAATGCCGGTAACCAGACGCAATTCATCATTGCGGTCACGGGCGGAAAGGCGGCAAACCTGATTATACCCAATCCGGTCGAGGTACAGCCCACCCCAACCCTCATGGGGACAATCGAAGCAATGGTGAATGATCATTCACAGGCAGTATCAACTGTGGCAGGTTGGAGTTGGGCTGCAGCGGCTAAGACCAGTGGTGGAATCGCTGTTTTGTTATTGCTCGGACTGCTCCTCTTGCTCTTGATTGCGAATGTGAAGATCACTTATATTCATCAGAGCAACGGCTTGGTGCGTAAAGTGACTGTGATGCGGATTGCCTTGCCGCCGAATGACAAAAAACTAAAGGTCAAGGTCAGCCAGGCTGAAAGTTATAGTATCAAACTCAGTCCAGTTCTGACCCGGTCACTGCGCGGCGGTAGTATCACCTTATTGACCCAACAGGGGACTTTACTTGGCCCGGTGGATATTCCTGAAAAGGCCAGCGGCAGTTTCACCGTTAAATTCTAGAAAGAGGCTCCTCCTTCGCAAAATGAAGGAGGAGTTTTTTTGCGGGCAAGGGCGTAGAAGGATAGAATTAACTTAGGAGCGTTTTGCTGCTTATTGCGCTGATTCTATTTGTGGCCTTGCCGTTGTTCTCTCACTACACCAAAACACTGGTGAATCCGGTTCGTCGTGGTGCTCCTCCTACAGGGATTTCTGAGGTTCGATCGTTGTATCAACACCTGCTCATCGCAGATAATGCACGCTGTTTCTTTGCTTTACAACAATCTTCTGACGGTGCGCAGCTGGCAAGGACAGGTTGATCTACCGCGTTATTGAAGCCCGGCGTAATGGTTGATCAGCACCGCGCGGAAGGTCAGGTCGCATTCCCGGCGCAACGGAGAATGCCAGTCGGCTTCCAGCGCCAGCCCGGTATAGGCGCTCCAGTGGGTAAAGTAAGGATGGCTGAGCGGCAGGTGCAGAATTCCATTGGATGAGGCCAGCATTTTCTGGAGCTGGCTGACCTGCCGTTGATAAATGGGGGTGAACGGCAGGATACCGGTGCGGGCGATCAATTCCGTGCGCAGCAGCCATTGCATCCAGCCGGCTGCATTCAGTGTATCGAGGCCGGGAGCAAAGTCGTGCATGCAGAAGGAGGCCGGGGCCACTCGCTGTCCGTGGGCATAGCCGTTGTAATCGGGCAGTGGTGACAGCCGGGCCAGGTGCTCGAAACTGCTGGCCAGCAATTTCTGATTCTCTGAGCTGCGCCAGCTTTGCGTGAAGGCCAGCAGACGCAGGTGATACAGTCCCGGCCAGGCCTGCCCGGAGCGTAGCACGCGCTGACCCTGACGGATTTCGCACACTTCCTCGAAACTGGGCACATTCAATACTGCGGCAAAGCCCAGCAGGGCCTCTTGAACTTGTTCCTGTACCTCGGCCAGATCTTCATGCCCGGCGGCCGCCAGTACTGTGGCCCGGATCAGCCGTGTCCCGCCCAGGTGCAGCTCATCCAGCAGGCGGCCGGCTTTGCCCATACCGCGGTCGCAGCGCTCCGGGAAGCTCAGCAAGGCATCCACGGCAGCTTGAATCGGTCTGGACTGGGCAGAAATTCCCATTTCAAGCAGCCGGCGCAGGCAGCTTTCGTGGCTGACCGCGCCGTGAAAATCCTCGGCAAACCAGCCATCGCCGGCCTGTTGGGCCAGCAGGCCGCGTACTATGGAGATTTCTTCGATATCTGTTTTCAGTTGGCTTAGAGAAGGGTCGCCTGGGGAGATTTGCAGACACTCCGTCAGCACCCGATACTGAATGGAGGGGCAGGCAGAGTGCAGCAGAAAGTCGCTGGCGGGGCTGGGCTTCATGCTTCGCAGGGGATGGTGGCGCCGCAGAATTCGCATTCGGCGTTGTGATCGTCGATCCATTCCACCATGTCGCTGCGCAGCGGGGCGCCGCATTGTGGGCAGGTGGGGGGCAGCTGGCCGTGTTTTGCCGGGGAGTCGCTCGCAGCCGGGGCCAGCGGCAGATCGGTCTCGTGCTCGAACTGCTCCGCGGCGGGAGCGGCGTTGCACTGGCGCAGGTGGCGGCTGAAGTTGCTTTTGAACTGAATGGCGCGCTGGGTCATGCCCAGATGGGTGAAAAGGTCAAGTGCCTGACGGGCGTGGAGCAGAGCTTTACTTTGATCCCCGGCATCCAGCCAGGCATGCGCGGCGCGGGCGTGCAAATTGGCGGCCTGTCGCGGTCGGCCAGCCAGATTGGCTTGTTGAGCCATCCGGGTGAACAGAGCTGCGGCTTCAGCGGGTTTCCCAGCTGCCAGCAGTTCTTCAGCCTGGGTCAATTCATCATTGAAGACATTTCTCATAGCCGGGCGCACAATGGCGCGGCGGAGTGGTCTGCGAAACATAGAAGGGTACCTCCTTCGATTTTCGAATATTGTAGCATTATCGAGGTCAAAAAACGCTCCCGAATGGGAGCGTTCAGCGTGGTTATTTTGTTTGCAGCTGTTTCAGCAAGTCACTGAGGTGTGTCTGGCTCAGATCAGGCAGGGGCAGATCAGCATGGCCAATGCGTTCCTGCGGGCCGAGGCCGATGGTGAGCATGCCGGCAGCCTTTCCGGCATCGATGCCGGCTGCTGCGTCTTCCACCACCACGCACTCCGCCGCGGGGCTTCCCAGTTCCTGGGCTGCTCGCAGAAAGAGATCCGGCGCGGGCTTACTTTTGGTGACTATCAATCCGTCTACGATGGCGTCGAAATAGGATCCTAAAGCCAGTTTTTCGATCACCAGAGGCGCATTTTTGCTTGAAGAGGCGATGGCTGCCAGCAGGCCGGCGGCTTTGAGGTCGGTGAGCAGCGTTTTGACCCCGGGCAGTACACCGCTGGGGTCGAGGGTTTTGACCAGATCAATATAATAGCGGTTCTTGCGTTCCATCCATGCCTGGGCGGTCTCTTCTGAAATCACCCGGCCTTTGAGCATCAGATTAAGGGATTCCCGGCGTGAAACGCCGCGCAGCTTTTCGTTTTCTGCGCGCGAAAAGGGGATGCCCTCTTCGTCCGCCAGGCGCTGCCAGGCCTGATAGTGAAATTCTGAGGTGTCAGTGATGACACCATCCAGGTCAAAAATAAAAGCCGTGATCTTTCGCATTTTCTTGATTCCTTGACTTCCTGTTTGTCGTCCTGGCCTGGAGACCGGGGGCTAAGGCCGGTCTCCAGGAGCGCAAAAAGGAGAGATGAAAGCAAATTTATTGGTGAATATCGAAGCTGAGTTCTTTTCCGTGGATCATCATCTTGAAGGCGACCCGTTTCCAGTTTTTGGGCAGGGCGGGATGAGTGTGCCATTGCTGGTCTGCAGCGGAATAGCGCAACCCGGCAAAGCCGAAGACCACTGCCTGCCACAGGCCGCCCGCCGAGGCGCCGTGAATGCCGTCGCCGGCATTGTTGCGGACGTCGAAAAGGTCGGCGCGGGCCGCGCGCATGAAGTGTTCGTACGCGGTAACGTCACCCACCCGGCAGGCCATAATGGCCTGAATGGACGGGCCCAACGAGGAGCCAAAGGTGTGATCGGTGCGCGGGGTATAGTAGCGGTAATTAGCCTCGAGGGTGGCTTGATCGTAAAGATCAGGCAGGAGGTACATGAGCATCAGCACGTCGGGTTGCTTGAGCACCTGGGTAGCCGCGGCCCCTTCGATGCCGAAGATGGATTGAATGGATTCGCTACGCGGTTCCATCGCTGCCAGATCCACATCTTTGCGGGCAAAATAGCCGTCGAACTGTTCGATCAAGCGAGTTTTTTCGTTATAGGGCAGGTAAAGATGGTCGATGACGTGCTGCCATTTCTTTAATTCAGCAGCGTCGATCTGCAGGGCTTTTTTGAGGCGGCGCAGTTCGGCCGGGGCGTGGGTCTCGAGCCAGGGCAGGGTGTCGAGAGCCCTCTGCAGATTCCAGCGTGCCAGGGCATTGGTATACAGGTTGTTATCCACATGGTCGTGGTATTCATCCGGGCCGATGATGTCACTGATCTCGTAACGCTGCAGTTCTTCCACCCACTCGGCGCGTGCGGCCCAAAAACGGGCGGTATCCAGAATGACTTCGGCGCCTCGTTTAGCGAAGAACTCGTCGTCCGCACTGGCCTTCCAGTATTGCCAGATGGCAAAAGAAACGTCAGCCGAGATGTGGATTTCGATATCGCCGGTCCAGATGCGGATGAGCTGAGTATGATCTTTGGGGTCGGGCACCCAGGTAGGGGTGACTTCCTCACCGGTGGCAGCGCTTTCCCAGGGATACTGGGCACCATTGAAGCCGTTGGCGCTGGCTTTGGCGCGCGCGCCGGGCAGATTGTGCCAGCGGTAAGAGAGCAGGTTGCGGGCAATCTCCGGTCGGGTGTAGGTGAAGAAGGGCAGCATGAAGATCTCGGTATCCCAGAAGGCATGGCCGCGATAACCATAGCCGCTCAGGGTTTTGGCGCCGATGTTGACGTGCTCGTCGCTACGTGGTGCAGCGATCAGCAACTGGAAGATGTTGAAGCGCACCGCCAGTTGGGCTTCATCGTCGCCCTCGATAACCATGTCGCAGTAGTTCCATTCGTTTTCCCAGGCAGCGCAGTGAGCCTGATAGGCCTCTTCCCAGTTTAGCGCTGATAATTTATGGACACGACGTTGGGTCTGGACCAGAGCTTTCTTGCCATCGCGGCTGGTGGCCAGGGTGACCCATTTGGTCGCGACGGCGGTTTCGCCTTTTTCGATGCCGATCTTCGAGACCACACTGGGGTGGTTGTGCACGTCCCAGGCAAAAGAACGTCCGGTTCGATCCGAGGCGGTCAGTGTTTGCGTCAGTCCGATGCACAGATCGATGGCGGAACTGCGCGTGCGACAGAGCAGGGTGGCGCTGTTTTTTGCCGCGGATTGCCCCACCCAGTTCCAGTGCAGAAAGCCCAGATTATCGGCGTTGCCATTCAATCCGCTGCGGATCTCGATGCTGCCTTGATAATTTTCGGCGGTGATGCTCACGCGAACTCCGCACAAATGGATGTCGGCCAGGCTGGCAAAACGTTCGAAAACGAGGCGAGAAATGTGCCCTTGGGGGCTTTCCCAGCGCACGCTACGGCTGAGCGTAGCCGTTTTCAGGTCGAGACGGCGTTCATAAGCCAGAATTTTGCCGTTCTCAAGAGAAAAACGTTCCCCGTTCAAAAAGATTTCCATTTCGGTCCAATCCGAAGCGTTGGCTAACTCAGTAAAAACCACCGGAACGTCATCGAAAACACCGTGCAGGAAGGTGGAGCGATTTTCATTAGGGAAGTGCTCCTCGAAGGCTCCGCGGGTGCCCAAATATCCATTGCCGATGGTAAAGATTGTCTCGGAATGATTGATCTTTTCGGGATGGAATTCTGCTTCGCTGACAGACCAATCATTGAATGTTGTTGCCATAAATAATACCTCTCATAAAAAGAATCTTCTCTCTTTCTTATTCGTTCGATTGTTGATCTGAAACACCGGGAATTTCTTCCACGGCGTATTTCACACACGAGGCCGCCAGAAAGGCGGGCAGACTGACAGCAAAAATGACCCAAAAGAAGCGGAAGGCCAGCGATAAGGCCAGTACGCACAGGATGAGCACACTGAAGGCGAAGCTCATCCCCGGCCACTTGAGAAAAAGTACCAGACTGTTGCGCAGTGCCTGCCGATAAGAAGGCTTTTCCTGCGCCAGCAGAAAAGGAAAGGTGTACTGGTTGAGCAAAAACCAGAAGATCAACACGGCGATGAGGATTACCTGCAGTACCCTGGCAGTAGTGCTTTCGAAGAGGCTGCTCTGGCTGCTGACAAACCACAGGTAAAAACCCAGAACGGCAAAGACCAGCAGGTTGACCAGACTCCAGGTCACCCCGGGTTTGAAATTCTTTTTGATCCCTTCGAAAAAGGTTTTCCAGGTGGTCGATTCGCCAGTGGCAGCCGCATAAGTGGCCGAATACATTCCGGTGAAGGCCAGCGGAAAGGTGACCACGGGCAGACACAGCAGCAGCCAGAAAACCTGTGCCAGCCAGACGACCCAGAATCCGTCCCAGAGAGCTTTGAAGGTTTTGAGAACTTTTTCGCCGCTGTGAGCCATAGGATTATCCTTTTCTCCCGGCTGCCCAGGCCGAGAGCGCGGCCAGAGCGTAGCAGCCAGCGCCGATAAGCAGGTTGGCGCGGAAGCCGATCAGCATGGCCAGGGCGGCTGCGGCCGCGGAACCAGCCACTGAAGTCACCGAATTCCAGCCCCACAGGTAGGGCAGCAGAGCGTTATCCGCACGGCTGGCCAGGCGCAGCCCATTGGCGAACGGAACTCCCATCAGAATGCCGCCGGGCAGCAGCACCAACCCAGCCAGGATCAGGCGCGGGGTGAAGCTCATTGATTCGAAGAGGGTATTCAATTGCGGCTGGAAGAAGGCCAACGCAACGACCAGTACGGCATTGAGCAGCGCGGCCAGGGCGATCTTCTGCCACAACCCCTCCATGCTCCAGCGCGAGCTCAAGAAACTGCCCAGTCCCCCGCCGAGCAGCAGTGCGGCCAGAACAGCAACCATGGCCAGGGTGGGGTTACCGGTAAGAAGCTGGCTGCGCTGGATGAAAGGCATTTCGACGAAGAAATAGCCGACTCCCAGAGCACCAAAAAAGACGAACTGATTGAAACGGGGGCGGTGCGGACTGCCCAGCAGGCTGAGCAGATAGAGCACTAAAGCGGCAGCGGCAATTGCGAGCAAAGTCTTGAGCGCATCGGGCAGCCCCGGGTTTACGTTGAAGAAGAAGGGCTGATCGTCGCTGGTGGGGAAGAGGTTGTAATCGTTCTGGACCAGATATTCCGACAGGCTGATTTTGCCGGTGTTTAGCCCATCGAAGAGTTTTTCGTATACGCCGGGTAAGTAGAGCGGACTCATGCCGGTGGCACTGGCTCCATTGTTCAAAGTCTGGATTTGGGCGGCGCTCAGTGCTGATTTTTGCAGCACGAAGACGGTGGTGCTCTGGTTGACGTCGGACGAGTTATACATCAGCAGCGCCATGTGCTTGAGCGATTCCGTGGGGGCAATGCCCAGGTTTTGCAGTGCCTGGATGGCGGTGATCATAGCGCGGGCACCTTCCAGCCCCTGATGGGCCACGATGGCCAACCGGCCATCGGCGGCCAGATGCTGCCAGTATTGTTCGAAAGCCTCGGTAGTGAATATGTAGGCTTCGCTCAGAGCATTACTGCCCGGGGCGGGGGCCTGTGAATAGACCAGGTTGAGGTAGATCATGTCGTAGGCATCGCTGGAGCGGGTAACGAAGTCACGTCCATCGGCGACGACGGTAGTGACCCCAGCGGCATCCAGGATGTTGCCATCGAAGTCAGCGTGGCGGCGCACCATCTCGACCATGGCCGGGTTGATCTCCACCGCGGTGATCGAGCTGCTGCCGGCAAGCAAAGCCTGCAGCACATCTTTGCCGGCTCCTGCCCCCAGAATCAGGGTGCTGTTGGGCGTTTCATCCAGAAAGGGTACGTATTCGACCTGGCTTTTCAGCCAGTTGACTTTGCTCAGATCGCCGTTGTAGGCCAGCATGTAAGAACCGGCACCGGCATTGGTGAAGGCGTACATTTGACTGCTGTCGCGGGTACTGACCAGGTCGACGCGGGCGTAGGAACTGTAAGTGGAATCCACGATCCGGGCGCTGCTGTCATTTGCCAGCACCTGATACATGGTTTTATCTGCCGGGGTATTGTTGGCCGAGACGTGCGGCAGATCGACCACGTGGGTGCCCAGGTCGATTCCCAGCAAAGCCAGGGTCAGCAGCAGTGCTCCAACGGGCAGCAGCCGACCGCTGCGGGAATTCTCGGCAAAGAGCAGGGCAGCGGCTGCCGCCAGCAAGCCCAATGCCAGGCCCGTGCTGATCGCGCTGATCGCATCCAGCAGTGTCAACACGCCAAAAAGTCCCAGCGCGGCGCCCCCCAGATCGAAGGCATACAGCCAGGCGGCTTTCTCGGCGTAGAAGGCATACAGGCGTGAGGTCAGCAGACCGGTGACGAGAAAAGGCAGCATCCCCAGCAGAATTTGCAGCACGTAACCGGGGACGAATCCGGTAGCGATGAAGAGGATCAGTGCCAGCGGCAGGACCACCGCCAGGACGGCTGCGGTGGTGCACATCCAGACGCGCTGTTCATGTTCAGCGCTGGCAGGCAGACGAAAACTGATCGCGGCCCCGATCCCCAGTCCGAGAATGGCCGTAGAGACGGCCAGAAAGGCAAAGTGATACTGAAAGACCTCCGAAAAGAGGTGGGTAAGTACCACTTCGAAGGCCATGCTGGCGGCGGAAAGCAGCGCCAGTGCCAGGCCGGCCTGCCAGAGAGGCAGGGGAGAATGCGGGACTGTGGATTCAGGGTTTCGATTATGCCGTCTGGAAGACATATTCCTCTCCTGGTTTGAGTTGAAGGGTCTGTGTGAATTCCCCGCAGTGTAATGTAGCGGATAATTCCACCGGGCTGATATTTTTGACCGTGCCGTTGATGGTGCCATTTGTGAGAGCGGCACTGACGGCGAAGCCGTGATTGATCAGGTGGTTGAAAGAAACTTCGCGCCATTCTGTCGGGATGGCCGGGAAAATTTTAAGTTCAGTCCCATTCCCTTGCAGGAGCATGGTATGGAATGCGCTCATCACGGCTGCCTGGGCAGTGCAGAAGTACTGCATGTTCCATTCATTGTCGATGCGTACTTCGGTCATACCGCCAAACTGACACTGGCACGGACGGCTGAGCTGCAGTACCTGCCAGGCATCTTCGCCGTTGCCCTGCAGGGCCAGGATGGTGGCTTCAACGCCGGCAGCCCAGGCAGATTCCCATTTGTGCCCGTGATGGATCGGCTCTTCACGGCTCATGCGCATGATTTCATCGGCAGTGGTCAGGGCCCGTGGATCGTGCGGGTCGATGATCTGCAGCGGATAGATGACGGCGGTTGAACTGGTCGTCCATTCATCGAAACCCTCGGCGGCAGAGAAGAAGCGGCCGTTATACAAGGTATCGATGCGCTGGCGCAGTCCGTGGGCCACTTCGCGGCATTGGCGGCTGAAATCGTTTTCTTGATGTAAAAGCGCGGCTGCATCGGCATAGTGTTCCAGAATGTCTACCGTGGCGGCCAGACTGGTACCTTCATTGCGAACTTTGACCGGGCTTTCGTGCACACCCACCAGGGGGCCGATTTCCCAGCCGCGTTCTCCTTGCACAACGATCCCTTTCATGAAGAAGGTCGCCAGTCCCTCAAGGATGGGGAAGAACTCGCGTAAGGCGGCCAGATCGTGGGTAAAGAAGTATTGCTGCCAGAATTCATTGGCGTAGGAACCGTTATTGTGCACCTGAAATTTCATGTGCAGCAGAGAACCATAGGCTTTGCGGCCGTCGTGGGTGACTTCCCAGTCCCATTTGAGACCAGGACAGCCGAATTCCACTTCGGCGTGGCGGCGTGCCTGCGGCATCGTGCGTTCGAAGAAGCGGCAGCCTTCCAGAGCTTCGTGAAGGTGATTGCTTTCGAGTAAAGCGCGCTGAATGTAGTATGAATCCCAGAAAATGTGAGAAGACCAGGTACGGCGCAGGTTGTTGACAGGTAATCCGCCGCTGACCGGGTTTTGAATGGCCTTGAAGTGATAAGTACTGGCGTCGTAGAAGGTCTGGAATTGTGCGTCCGGTAGATGTACCTGAGAGAGGCTGAAATAATCAGACCAGAATTTCTTCTGGTCTTCGAGTAAACGTGCATAGCCGGGAGCGGTCAGCCGTTCGAATTCACTTTCCTCCAGACTGCCCTGCCGGTTGTCGAGAATGGCAAAGTATTTGGTGAAGCTCTTGCCGCTGGCTCGTAAAGTGCAGGCTTCCGCGGTGCTGCCGGCATGGACCGGGGCAGGTTCGAGACTCATGAAGAATTTCCCGTGGGTTTCCCCAAGATCGTAAGTGCCTCTGGCCTGCTCGTGGTCCAGGGAGACTGAATAAAATGGATTTGTGTCCCAATCCTCTTCTACCCAGACGCCAGCTGCCATGAAACCGGTAAAATCTACCGGCTGGTCGAATTCGTAATGCTCCACTAGCAGGGAGCCTTTTGCATACAGAAACGTGGTGGCTTTGGCGTGTACCGTGCCGAAGTCAAGATCAGAGTAAAGAATCCCTTCTTGCGGCACGAAACGCTGCTGCGAATCGGCCAGCTCGAGAGCTTGCCCGTTGCAGGCTACCGCGTACCAGGTGCGCCCCAGCGGGGCAATCTCGTACCAACCGGAACCCTCAGCGTGCTCCAGCGGCTTATCCATCGGGAAGCGGCCGGCTACTTTCACCAGCTTGTCTTCCGGGTAGTAGCGGTCTGATTTGTACCAGGCGCAGCGGTCCACGCTGACCTTGTCGGGTACCATCGAGCCGGTGTACCCGATCAAGACAGCGTCGAGACCGTTCCCCAAAAAGCAGTGATAATAATCTTCGCGTAATTTCATTGCATACTTCTTTTCTCGAATCAAGAGATCGATTAACGTCCAGCGATACCGGTAAGGGAAATTCCTTCCACGAAGGCTTTTTGGGCAAAGAAGAAGACGATTACCAGCGGCAGCATCAGCACGACCGAAGCCGCCATCAGTACACCCATGTGCACGGTGTATTGGCCGTTGAAGTAAGCCAGACCAATCGACAGGGTATATTTGGTACGGTCATTGAGGTAGAGCAGCGGCTGGAAGAAGTTGTTCCAGATGTCTTTGAAGCTCAGCACGGTGATGACCGCCAGGATCGGCGTACTCAATGGCACAATGATGTGCCGGATGATCTGGTAAGTGTTGGCCCCGTCCATCAGGGCTGCTTCTTCCAATTCGCGCGGGATAGTGAGGAAGAACTGGCGCATCAAAAAGATGGCGTAGGATTCACCGAAGAAGGCCGGCACGATCAGGGGCAGGAAGGTATTTACCCAACCCAGATAGTTGAACAGAATATACTGCGGGATCATGGTCACGGCGCTGGGGATCATGAAGGTTGCCAGCAGCACGCCAAACCAGAAGTTCTTGCCGGGGGCGTTGAGGCGCGCAAAGCCGTAAGCGATCAGCACGCACGAGATCAATTTGCCGCCGATGATGCCCACTTCCAGGATCATGGTGTTCTTAAAAAAGGTCAAAAACGGCAGCTGCGGGTTGGCAAATGCGGCTGCGTAGTTATCCCAATGGATTGGGTTCGGAATCCACTGCGGCGGCCACAAAAAGATCTGGGTATCCGACTTTAGCGAAGAAGTGATCATCCAGAAGAAGGGGAACAAAAAGAGGAAACTCAGCACCACCAATAAAATGTAGACGAAGGTGGTTTTTACAGCCTTTTTGAATTTCTTTCCTTTGTAAAAGGGGACAGCGGGACGGTAGATTTCAGCATTGGTCGAGGTAGTCATTGCTTTACTCCTTCCTTTCTGCTTCGTAGTACACCCACAGGTCGGAAGAACGCAGCACCAGCAAGGTCATGACCATAATGATGGCGAACAGGATCCAGGCCAGCGCTGAGGCATAGCCCATATGACCCGAGAAAGCGCGGTTGTACAGATAGATCATATAGAACAGGGTTGATTTGCCGGGGTCGCCCAGTTGGCCGGCGTGAGAGGTGGAAATGACGTAAGCGGTATCGAAGGTCTGGAAGGCACCAATGATCGACATGACCAGATTGAAGAACAGGCTCGGGCTGACCATAGGCAGAGTGATGTGGAAAAATCGGGTCAGAGTTCCGGCCCCATCCAGCTCGGCTGATTCGTAAAGCTGTTTGTCGATGCCTTTAAGCCCGGCCAGGAAGATGAGCATTTCACCGCCCACTCCCCACGGCGACATGATGATCAGGGCCCATAA
>JAAZOQ010000213.1 GCA_012797695.1 Anaerolineaceae bacterium
AGAAGCGATGTCTTCGTAGAACCCAAACAGGTGGCGGGCAGCCGGGTTGATCAGGGTAACGATGCCTTCAGAATTGACCAGAATGGCGCCATCTGTCATGTTGGTGAGGATGGCGGCCAGTTTCATGCGTTCATTCTTGAGGTCGGTGATTTGGTGATTGAGCTGGTTGGTCAATTCAAAGAAGGAACTGGCCAGCGTGCCAATTTCGTCATTGCGTTGATTTAGCTCGATGTTCCAGGTCTGACCCTGACGGACACCCTCGACGGTATCGGTCAGCCTGGCGAGCGGGTTGTTTTTACGGAAGGCGTAGAACAGGCTGTAAAGCAAAGAAATGAGGATGATGACTGAGGAGAAGATCAGTAAAAAGAGGCGAATCTGGTTGACGGAGGCATCGAGAGAAGCCAGAGAGATCGAGAGGCGCGCAATCGCGATTGTTTGGCCGTTTTCTTCCACGGGGACGGCCACATAGAGGTAACGAACCCCCAGCGTGGCGCTGGTACGAATGTCGGTGCCAAACTGGCCTGAAAGCGCCGATTTTACCTCGGGACGGTTGGCGTGGTTTTCCATTGTGGCCGGGTCGGCCTCATTATCGGCGATGACCAGTCCATCCGGCAGAATGATGGTCACCCGATCCAGCGTCCCTGCGGAGCTGGAAGCGACCAGATCGGATAGCCCGGCATAGGGGTAGCCTTGCTCGATGAGCGGGGCAGTCAGCTCGGTATACAGATGGGCCTGATCCGTCAGATTATTTTTCCAGTTTTCTTCGATGAAGTTTCGGAAGTAATTACTGAGATAAAGACTGATGCCGAGCAAAGACACAAGCACCAGGGCCAGATAGGGCAGAGAGATTTTCCAGACATAAGAACGCTTGCGCATGAGCATTATCCTTCGAAGCGATAACCGGCTCCGCGGACGGTGACAATACGGGTTGGGTTGGAAGGATCGGTCTCGATCTTTTCGCGCAGCCAGCGGATATGCACATCCACGGTGCGGCTGTCGCCGGTGAAATCCCAGCCCCAGACCTGTTCGAGCAGGGCATCACGTGAAAGCGCCCGGGCCTGGTGCTGCATGAAGTAGAGCAGCAGGTCATATTCTTTGGGCTTCAGGTCAAGCACCTTGCCATCCAGCATGGCCTCCCGACGCTTAAGGTCGATGACCAGATTATTGGAACGCAGTTCTTCTTTCTCAGCTTCGATTTTTTCAGTGGTTTGCACTTCTTCACGGATCAAGCGCACCCGGCGCAGCATGGCTTTGACGCGGGCGATCAATTCGCGCATCGAGAAAGGCTTGGTCATGTAATCATCGGCGCCCACTTCCAGACCGACAACCCGATCGATTTCCTCTTCACGGGCGGTGAGCATGAGGATGGGAGTATTCATCTCCTGACGCAGGATACGGCATACTTCGAAGCCATCTTTTCCGGGAAGCATGATGTCGAGCAGGATCAAATCGGGGTGCAACTCACGCGCTTTGGCGATGGCAGTGTTGCCGTCCCCGGCAACCACGGGTTCATAGCCTTCGCGGGTTAGATTATAGGCAAGCGTCTCTTGCAGGGCTTTTTCGTCTTCGACGATCAAGATCTTTTCTGGCATGATTCCTCCACTACTAACTGGCGAAAAAGGGTCTCCAATTGGGCAGCCAGTTTCTGCCGATCGAAGTGGGAGACCACATACTCTCTTCCATTTTGCCCCATCTGACGGCATTTTTCTGGATTAGCGGACAGTTGACGTGCAGCGGCGGCCAGAGCGGCGCTATTCCCGGGAGGGACAAAGATTCCGCCCCGGGCTGCTTCAACCACTTCGCGGATCACTCCGTCAATGACCAGCAAAACGGGCCGGGCCGCGGCCAGATAATCGAATACCTTGTTGGGGTAGGTGGTTTTATACAGCTCCAGCGGCTGCAGAATAGCGATGCAGGCGTCAGAACCTGCCAGAACGTCTTTCATTTTTTGTTTGGGCACAGAGGGCAAGAAGAGCACGTTGGTCAATTGCATCTGCACGGCTGCTTCTTGCAAATGAGCTTTTTCTTTTCCGTCTCCCACGAAAACATAGCGAATTCTGGGATCGGAGAGGTTTTCACGGGCGGCATGCAGAACGACTTCCAGGTCGTTGGAAATCCCATGGGCGCCCGCGTAGAGGATGACAAATGCATCCGTGAGTCCATGCTCAGCGCGGAAATCCAGACCGCGATCCTGAGGATCGAACATGTGCGGATCGACCCCATTGGGGACGAGCTGGACGTTTTTGCCTCCCTGACGGGCCACATAGCGGAAGAAGCCCGGGGAATTGATAATGATCTGATCGGCGTGCCGGTACAGAAAGGATTCCAGCCAGTACGACATCTTGATCAGAGTTTTATTCTTGAGTACTCCCACGCCAATGGCAAATTCTGGCCACAGGTCGCGAATCTCGAAAAGAAAAGGCTTCCGTTTGAGCCGGGCCAACAGCCAGGCCGTCCAGCCCTGAAAAATTGGCGGGGAAGTGCCCCACACGGCATCGACGTTCTTGACCCCCAGCCCAACGAAAAAAGAGGAAAACATGAAGCTGAAAAAATTGATCAGGCGATGAAAAAAACTGCGGTGCAGCGCCGGATAAACATAAACCCGCAAGATGGTGATGCCGGGCTCGGGGATCTCTTTTTCGACCCAGTGAAGGCGCTTGGTGCTGGAGCGGCCCGTCAGATAATTGATGGGGCTGGTCAGGACGGTAACCTGATGGCCTTTTTCTGCCAGGTAATGAGCAATCTCATAATGCCGGGTTCCCCCGGCTTCGTCGAGATTGGCGAAGGCTTGGTGAATAAGCAGAATGTGCATAGATCGAGTGTAACTCACTTCTTTACAGAATCAAATGGGATTTTATTTCCAGAGAATGGAATACTGAATAGGTGATTGCCAGGGAAAGGGCCGGCTGCTTGTGTAAATAGGTGGGAGAGACCCAGCCACGCAGCGGATCTTTGGTTTTTCCTTCCAAGGGAGTGCCGGCGCGAATCAACGAGATTTCGCCGGGAATGTCGCTCTCGTCTGCCGGGTTGACCGCGGAAAGCAGCAGCGTGAATTGCGCAGCGTCATGAGTCAGTTTGATGCCGTTCTCCAATAGCTGCCACTGCCAATCTGGGAGCAGAAAGTGGATCGTCACTGGCACCAGCTCGCGGTCCGCCTTGGCCAGCTCAATCTGGTCGAGCATGACCATGCCTTTGCCCGGAGCAACCACCAGGGTACGAATTTGCGTGTAGGCTACTGGCAGGTCGCAATACACAATGGCGGCTATATTATCCGATTGGGTCGGGATGACCTGAGCCCGTGGACGCTTGAGCCAGAGGAACTTACCAGAGCGCAACATCTGGTCCTGATGAGCGACTGTGACCGTGTTGTGGACGGCTGTGGTCGCCAATCCGTTCTGCCAGGGATCGGCGAGGTTGTAGGCGTACGTACCGGCATCGGTCAGCAGATTTACCCCATTGTGCCAGAAATCTACGATCAATTGATCAGCATGAGCTGGGCGCGAGTGGTAACGCAACGCGCGCAAACTGGCCCAGGTGGCAGCATCGCCCACGCGCACGTAAGAAGTTTTCAAGGGGGGGTAAGTGTTCATGACAGGGGAATTCGAAATCTTCATCCCCAGCCAGCGGCTAAGCTCATCCCAGGGACCGCGTTCCATCCAGGGGGCACCAAGAAAACACTGGCTGGCTGCCTGCAGTGTGGGGCGGTAATCTGAGTAAGCGGAGGCGCCAAAAGGCAGCAGATTGGAGCCATCATTGTGCCCCAGATTGGGGACCTGTCCGCTGAGTGCATCCAGTTGCCCCCCCAACCAGCGAGTGGCCAGTGCCAGACGCTCTTGGACCTGCGCGGATGGGCGCAGGTGAGCCAGAGTGCTGGCGCGCATGAAAAGCAAAGCCAGGTGCAGCATCAAACGATGATAATTGTTGCTATGCTGACTGTAAGTGCCGTCTTCTTCAATTTGATGAAGAATACCGGCCTCGAATTCGTGAAAGCCGGTCTTCAATTCTCTTTTCCCGCTGGAAGTATCAGAAAAGATCAATCCGCCCAGCATTAATCCCAGAGCTTCGCTGAGCAGATGATTATTGTTCTGAGAGTGAGCATAGGCCAGGGTAAGGGAAATGCGCTGACTGTGCTGCCAGAGAGCCGTGCACAGCTCTGCCTGCCGCGCTGTCGTGGTGGCAGACGAGCCAGCCAGGCATTGAGCGGCCAGCAGCCACATGAGCATGCGCAGAGCAACTTCCTGAGCCGAGGCCCAGTTAGGCCCAAGCAAGGGAGGGTTCAGATGCCTGAAATCAGCGAATTTTTGCCAAAAGAATTCGGCGTAAGCCTCTTGTGGCTCAATCTGGTAGGCCTGGCAGAGAGGGATCACCCAGTTAAAGCGAGCAGGTTCCCAGATTTGTTTGATATCCAGCCCGGCCAGAGTATCACCGTAATGCGGCCAGGGCAGCAACTGTTTTTCAGGCAGAGTAAAGTCAAGAGGAGCAGCTTTGCCGGAAAAGGGGTGATATTGTCCATTTAAAATTTCAGCCGCTTGCTGTAATATTTCTTTTTTTCGTTCTTCGGTGAATTCATGGTCAGGGGAAAAAAGATAGGCACGTTCCAGCGCCGCCTGAGGATCGGGCAGGGGTGGGCAGGCAGGTAAGATGGTTTTTTCGAACCGGCCAGAACGCAGTTGCAGACGATATTCTGCGTAAGAGGCGAGTTGCCCCGGCCCCAATTCAGAAAGCAAAAGGAAGGAACGCTGCAGCTTATTCACAACAGGATCAGCCGATCTGAATTTCAGCGCCCGTTTGCAGTGATTCCATCACGGCAAAGCTGGCACGGGTAACCGCGATCAATTAAGCATAAGGAATGGTCGGGCCGATTCCTTCGACGATGGCGTGGTAGAAGGCTTCCCAGGATTGCCGATGGCCTTTTTCCTGGCGGAGCGCCGCGTGCTGATGTACGCGCTTGGTTTCACTGGTCAGGTCGAGGGTGCGGAAGTCATCCAAAAAGCCAATCTTGCCCTCACCGAAGACCTCAATCCGTTCCTTAGGGGTGTTCTTGTTGCCGTTGGCCAGATAATCGATTACCGCAACGGAATCATTGGCAAAACGGAAAGTCATGCTGACGTTGTCAGAACGGTATTTTCCGCCGTCAGGGAGGGCCGTCGCGCGAACGGCGACCGGCAGACTGCCGGCCAGGAAAGCGGCAAAATCAATGAAATGACAGCCTTCGCCGATGATGCGGCCACCGCCCTGAGCGGGATCGTGCAGCCAGTGGGTGGCAGGCAAGAACCCGGCATTGGCGCGGTAATGAATGTACAGCGGTTCACTGGTGTCGGCAAAAAACTGCTTCAACTGCACAGCAAAAGGAGCAAAGCGGCGATTGAAGCCAATGGTGAGCAGGGAACTGGCCTGAGGTAATGCAGCTTCGATCTGGGCCAGTTCTTCCTCGTTCAGCGCCAGCGGTTTTTCGCAATACACATTTTTGTGCTGTTCCAGAGCGGCGAGAATCTCGCGGGCATGTTCCTGGTGGCGAGTGAGCAGCACTACCGTGTTGATTTCAGGATTCTTGAGAATTTCAGCATCGTCCGAACTGGCAAACTGGAAACCAAAGCGGCGGGCGGCAATTTGAGCGGTCAATCCGGCGGCCGAAGCAATGCCAACTCTTTCCCCTAAGCCACTTTTTTTGAGAGCGGGCAGGAAAGTAGCCGTGGCATAATTACCCGCGCCCAATACCCCGATCTTGACTGGACTGACGGCAGCGGGAATGGGGAAAGCCAATCTCACCGTTCGCTGTAGAGCAGCTTTTTCAACGATGGCTGGGTAGGTCAACAGCACCCCCAGGAAAGGTTGGCCGGTTTTGCCGGTGATCAGCTCATAAGCGGCCGGGGC
>JAAZOQ010000214.1 GCA_012797695.1 Anaerolineaceae bacterium
CCGCTGGCTGTTGGGGGCGGCCGGGTTGGCTCTGGCGGTGTATCTGCTGCTTCCACCCGACTGGATGAAGGAGCTGCGCTTTGCAACTCCCTTCCTGGTGCTGTTCCCGATCTTGATGGCGGTGCTCATCGATCAATGGGCCGGATACTTTGGTGCCCGGGCCGGCGTGGCGCTGAACGTTGCCGCGCTGCTGCTGGCGCTGAGCCTGGCGCTGCTGACGGCGACGGATTATGGCCCACGCCTGCAGCGCTTCAGCGCTTCCCCGACGGTGGATTATACGAATATCTGCGGTATCGCCGAGCGCATTGATGCTCTGGCGGCGGCCGGCGGCATGACGGATTATTCCGTGCTCGAGCCGGACGCGGGCTGCGTGCTGTGGCTGGATCGCTATCGCCTCATTGATCTGGGCGGGCTCAACGATGCGGTCATCGCCCGCACTTATGGGCGGGATGAAGCGGCGCTGCACGATTACATTTTCTCCGAAACCCGGCCGACGATCCTCGAGCTGGCCGGCAAGTGGGCGGCGGCCGCCAATCTGCAGGCCGATCCGCGCTTCGCCGCGGATTACCTGCCGCTGTATACCTACGTGGACGAGCACTTCCACACGTCCGACGGCGCGCCGGTCCTGGCCGGGATCTTCGTGCGCAGGGACCTGAATCTCTCAGCCGCTCAGGTCGAGCGGATGCAGCAGCTGGCACCATCCATCATGCCGCAGTAATTGAATTGTAGAACGGGGGAGTTGCGCTGCGTTCCTGAAACTCAGCAGGCGACGATCTCTTTGATGTTGAATTCCTTGCCGCTGATGACTTCCCACTCTTTACTTTGACAGTGCGGACAGGTGCTGCCCGACCCGGGCAGATGAAAGACCTGGCCGCAGCTTTTGCACAGCGCGTTGCCGGGGATGATCTCGATCTTGAGATGGGTGCTCTCGAGCAGCGTGCCGTCCACGGCGGCGGGGTAGCAGGCTTCGATGTAGTGCGGCACGACCGGCGACAGTTCGCCAATCTGCAGCACCAGCGTGTCGATTTGGGTCACGCCGTTCTGACGGGCGAAGTTCTCTACCGAGCGGACGACGTTGAACATGATGCCTAATTCGTGCATGAGGGTGCTTTCAAGGCGGGAGGCTCTGCCGTGAGACGCGCCCGCGGCAGAGCTTTTCCCTTCCAGAGAAAATTAATTCTTGAGCAGTGAGGTCACCGAGCGGGAGACCTTCTTGCCAGCGATCTTGATCTTGCGTTTGAGGATCTGCTTAATGACCACCGGTTTCATATCCGGCAGGGCTACACCCTCACCGTCGTAGACGCGTTCGAGTGCGATGGCGTCGAATTTGCATTTGGTGGTGCACACTCCGCAGCCGACGCACATGGCTTCATCCACCACAGTGGCGCCGCAGCCCAGGCAGCGCTGGGTCTCTTGTTTGACCTGTTCTTCGCTGAAGGTAACGCGCGGATCGTGGAAGCTGCCCGCGGCGGCGGAGCTGTGGGCCGGGTGCTGACGTGCCTGATGATCGTAGCCGGCCAGATTGAGGTCGTCCTTATCCAGCATGATGTATTCGCGCTTGCTGCGGCCGATGGTCAGGCTCTGGCCGGGATGTACGAAGCGGTGGATGGAGATGGCGGCCTGTTTGCCGGCGGCGATGGCGTCGATGGCAAAGCGTGGACCGGTGACCACGTCTCCACCGGCGAAGATGTCAGCCTGATGGGTCTGATAGGTGAGCGGATCAGCCTGAATGGTCTTGTTGGGGTTGAGTTCGACCGTGGTGCCGCTCAGCAATCCGCCCCACTCGATGGATTGGCCGATCGAAAGCAGCACGAAATCAGCGGCGATGGTGACGGTGTCGTTCTCGTCGTAGCTGGGGGCGAAGCGGCCGTTGGCGTCAAAGACGGCGCTGCATTTTTTGAATTCCACGCCGGTAACGCGGCCGTTCTCGTTGAGGATGCGTTTGGGCCCCCACGAATTGTGAACGGTGATGCCTTCCGCTTCGGCCTCGGCGATCTCTTCGGGCAGGGCGGGCATTTGCTGGCGGTTCTCGAGGCAGAACATCTCGACCTGGCCGGCCCCCACGCGGACGGCGCTGCGGGCGACGTCGATGGCGACATTGCCGCCGCCGATGACGAGCACCTTGCCGCTCAGTTTGACGTCCTCGCCCAGGTTGACGCGGCGCACGAAGTCCACGCCCGAGAGCACCCCCGCGGCGTCTTCGCCTTCCACGCCCAGCTTGCGGCCGCCTTGCGCGCCGATGGCCAGATAGAAGGCGTTATAGCCCAGGCCGCGCAGATCGGCCAGACTGAGATCCCGGCCAATTTCCACGCCCAACTTGAATTCGACACCCAGCTCGCGCAGGATGTCGATCTCGGCCATGACGACGTTCTTTTCGAGGCGGAACGACGGGATGCCCAGAGTGAGCATGCCGCCGGGGACTTTTTGTTTATCGAAGACGGTCACTGGATAACCTTCGACGGCCAGATAGTAGGCGCATGACAGCCCGGCCGGGCCGGCGCCGATGACAGCTACCTTCTGCGTGTATTGATGTTTGATCTTGGGCACAAAGCGGTGCTCGGCGTTCATATCCTGATCGGCGATGAATTTCTTGATCTCATCGATGGCGATGGGGTCGTCGATGTCGCCGCGGGTGCATTCCGACTCGCACTTGCGCGGGCAGATGCGTCCGCACACGGCCGGGAAGGGGTTCTCGTGCTTGATCAGTTCCAACGCGTCGGTGTAGCGCCCCTGGGAGGCCAGTTTGATGTAGCCCTGGATGCCGATGTGGGCCGGGCAGTTGGTCTTGCACGGACTGGTGCCGGTATCCACCACGTCCTTGCGGTTGGTGCGGTAATCGGGGTTCCACATTTCGGGGCCCCAGTCGTTGTCGCGCGGGGTCTCACGTTCGGGGCGGGTAATGGGGGTCTTGCCGCAGATCTTTTGGCCGAGCTGGAGGGCGTTGGTTGGGCAGGATTCGACGCACTCTCCGCAGGCCACGCAGTTTTCTTTGTTGATCTTGGCCACATAGTTCGAGCGCACCATGTCGGTGTTGATGAACATTTCGGCCGAGCGCAGCGACAGGCATGAGCAGCCACAGCAGTTGCAAATGGCGTGGGTCTTGCCCGGGCCGTCGGTGTTGGGGATCTGGTGCACCAGCCCGTTCTCTTCGGCGCGTTTGATGATCTCAAAGGCTTCGGTGCGGGTGATCTCACGGCCGCGCCCGGTGCGGATGTAATACTCGGCGGCGTGGCCCATCTGGATGCACATATCCTCTTTAAGATGGCCGCAGCCCTCGCCCATCAGCTCGCGCGCGGTGCGGCATGAGCAGTCGGAAACCGAGAAAATGGTGTTTTCGTTGAGGTATTTCGAGACCTCTTCGTAGGAGGCTTTGCGTGAGTTGCCGTCGATGGCGCTCTCGATGGGGATGACGCGCATCAGGCCAACCCCGACCGGGAAGGCGCCCGCTGTGGCGGGCCCGCGCACGCGCCCGTAGGCCTCGAAGGATTCGGCAATCTGCGGGTACTTGCGTACATTCTCTTTGTTGTTGGTCATCATTTCCATGATGCCCGGGATCCAGGTGTCGTACCAGTACCGATCCACCCCGTCGATCTGGTTGACGAAGCAGACGCCATCCATGGCCAGCTTCCACAGGATCTTTTCGACCTCGGCGAGCGGCTTGCCGCTCAGGGCGGCGATCTCAGCGGCGGACTGCGGTTTGCGCATTTCGAGGAACAGGGCCACCTCGGCCATTTCGTCGGTCACTACCGGCTCGAGGATCCTGTATTCGGGGTCGCTGGGCTGGATGCCGTTCTTGGAGCCCATTTTCTTGCGGCTGACCTTGTTGGCAAATTCCAAAACTTTCATTTTGACTGGCATGTCTTTACCTCGCTGGGGTTGGAGTGGATTCGTTCTGCCATTGGCGGATCTCGGTACGGAGCCAATCGGCCCAGGCGTCGATGCCCTCGCCGGTCTTGGCCGAAACAGGCAGGATGTGCACTTTGGGGTTCAGTTTCAAGACGTGCTCGCGCAGGGCGTCCATGTCAAAATCGAAGACTGACACGGTATCGATCTTGTTGACCAGGAGCACGTCTACGATGGAAAACATCAGCGGATATTTGAGGGGCTTGTCGTCGCCCTCGGGCACGCTCAGGATCATGGCATTCTTGACCGCCCCGGTGTCGAATTCCGCCGGGCACAGCAGATTGCCGATGTTCTCGAGGATGACCAGGTCGAGCCCGGCAGTGTCGAGGCCTTCCAGCCCCTGCTGCGTCATGCTGGCATCCATGTGGCACATACCGCCGGTATGCACCTGGATGACGCGGGCGCCGGTCTGCTGCACGGTGCGGGCATCGACGTCCGAATCGACATCGGCTTCGATGATGCCGATCTTGAATTCATTGCGGAGCGCGGCGATGGTGCGAACGATGGTGCTGGTCTTGCCCGAACCGGGCGAAGACATCAGGTTGAGCAGAAAGGTCCGGCTGTGCTTCAGCTCGTCGCGCATGGCGGCGGCCTGGCGGTTGTTATCGGCGAAGATGCTTTCTTTGATCTCAAGAACTTTGAACTCGTCCATGTCACTTACCCTTTCTGGAACATATTCAATTTAAATGGCTAAGGGTACCTTCCATATTGTACACCCGATCAATACCTAACGATAGGTATGTATTGTGCAGAAATTCTCGAGAATGCCGCCGCCCGCCGCGGAGGGGGCAGTTGGCCTCATTTTTGTGTTACCATTGCCAAAATAGAAAGGGATCGTGGTTCAGGAGGGGGCAAACTTCATTCGACATTGTGGGCCGCTGGCCCTTGGATGGAAACACAGGATAGTCTTATGTCCGCTACACGTCATACTCTCCCCGGTTGGGGAAAACTCATTCTCGGATTGGTGGTTCTGGCCGTGCTCTTCGTGCCGGTTATGCGCGCGCTGGGCAACTTTCTGGTTGTCTCGGACGTGCCGCAAAAGGTGGACCTCATTACCGCTTCGAGCGGGCCGGAGTACCGCATCCTCTATGCGGCGCAGCTCTTCCAGCGCAGTTACGGCAAAATGCTCTTCTTCACCGGCGGCTACAACGAGTTCGACAACCGCTACGAAGCCGGCTGGAGCCGTACTCTGGCCACGCAGCAAGGCGTACCGCCTGAGGACATCTACACGGATGACACGACGGTGACCTCGACTTACGAGGAGGCCAAACGCCTCAAGGCTTTTATCGATGCCCACCCCGGCGAGATCCAGTCGGTCATGATCGTCACCGACATGTACCATACCCGCCGCGCCCAGTGGACCTACCGCAAGGTGCTCGGCGACGGCATCACTCTCGTCATGGCCCCTGTCCCCTATGCCCAGGCCGGCTATACCAAGGACTGGTGGCTCAACTCCTTCTCGCGCGAACTGGTACTCAAAGAGTACGCCAAATATGCCTTCTACCTGCTGCGCTACCAGTATTCCAGCGGTCCGCTGCAGCGGTTTCTGGCGAAGTTTGATAAGTGGTAGATTTATTGCGTATATAGCGAAAGCGATTTAGTTCTATTTACACAACTAAAACCAAAGGAATCTCCGTGTTGGAAATTCCTGATTTGTATGTATCATAGACATCATGGTAATGGACAATCTCAACACTCATTCACTTGCATCGTTTTATGAAGCATTTGCACCTGAAGAAGCTCGGCGGCTAACCAATTGATTTGAATTTCATTACACCCCTAAACACGGCAGTTGGCTAGATATGTCTGAAATTGAACTGAGTGCCTTAAATCGGCAATGTCTGAATCGCCGCATACCGAACCAAGAGAAGCTAAAAAGTGAAGTGAAAGCTTGGCAAGATGAACGCAATGATCAAGTTGTTAAAGTACAATGGCGCTTCACTACCGCCGATGCTCGCATTAAGTTAAAACATCTCTATCCGCTAATTGAGCTTTGACAGACTACTAGTATTCTTTCGGAGGAAAGATGAAAAAGTTTTTTGCTGTTTTTGCAATCGTTTTAATTGTTTTTTTAACTTTCGTAGGAGTTAACACTGTCTTTGCTGACAGTGATTGTCCATCGACCCAAGGTTGGAAGTGTGTTGAATTGGATGGGTCTCCTTCAACTCTTGGCGTGTATATAATCCTTGAAAACAAGGGAGGAATAATTTCCCAGGTTTTCATTAATGGAAAAATTTATACGTCTCCAGGTGAGAAGACTGATGATTTTTATCTTGAAGGAATAGGAACTGAAAGAGTTAATATTCTTTCGAATAAAGAGAGTATCGAAATCTTAGGTTGGTACATTCAACCTGAAGAAACAGCAACATCTGTTCCACCAGTTGAGACAGCGATGTCTGTTCCTATTGCAACCTTAACTGTAACATCGGCTGTGGTTACCACTTCAGTTGTAACATCAACTCCTATTGTGACTTCAACTACAACCCCTGCTATAAAATTAACTCCTGTTGTAACAAAACTAATGTATCTATATTGGGTAATTCCAATTGGAATTACAATGATTGTAATAGCGTTTTTGTTCTACAGAAAGAAGAAACACTAGAAGAATTATTAAAAGGAAGGCCTTTTAGACTAAAAATCAAAAGGTCTTCCCTGCAACATCCATGATTGATAAATGATTATTTATTTGTATTACTAGGCTTCTCTATTTGCATCTTTCTGTACAAACAAATTGATAGTATCAACAGGACGGCGACCCATGTTTCGATAACCCTGGCGCGGCCGCTCTGTGTTGTAATGTACCAACCACTTATCTAGATCAACCTGCAATGACTCCACAGACTCATAGAATTTGGTACGGAACGTAGTCCGGAAGAATTCATCCAGGACTGTTCTGTCATCTCGATCGCCGGCATCGTCTTCATTGCCATCATGGTCAACCTCGACGGACGCAGTCCGCTGCTGTACAGCGCCAACCGCCTGCTCGACACTGCCCTGGGCATCAGCGTGGCCCTGGCCGTTAACTATCTGGTCTTCCCGCGCCGCATCGATCAGGAATTCCGGCAGCGCTACGCGGCGCTGCAGATCCAGACTCGCGCGCTGGTACAGGGTATCCTCGTCGAGGAACGCCACCTCGATCCGCTTGAACTGGAGGAGAAGATTGCGGACCTCAAAGCACAGATTGCGCTGCACGCCCACGATCTCAAGCTGCGGCCGCGTCATCCGCTGGCACTGGAACCGATCACCGCGGACCTGGAACGCTTCAAGCAGATCTGCACCCATCTGGCCGTGCTGTCCGAGCTCGAACCCGGTGGGGGACTCAGCGCCGAGAACGCGGCGCGCCTGCAGGCGTGCTTCCCCGGTGCGGCTCTTTCCGCTGGGCCGGCTGAACTAGCGGCCAATGAGGTTTTCAATTATCACGTGAGTCGCGTGCTGGACTTGCTGCCGAAGCAGGGTAAACAAGAATGAGATAAGGTATTGACAAACAAGACAAATGTTCTATAATAGCGTGACGCATTTGGGTATAATGAGTGCAGGGTGGGGGCCCGGTGAGATATGACCACAAATTTTGAAAAGAAAACAACTGAAGCAGCAGCGTTCTTTTTGAAAAAGAGCGAGGGGCGGATGAAGTATTTGAAGCTGATCAAACTTCTTTATTTCGCCGACCGGGAAGCAATTAGCCAGATTGGCTTGCCGATTACTTTCGATAATTATTGCTCTATGGAAAATGGTCCTGTCCTTTCGAAAACCTATGATTGGATCAAAGGGAATGTGGGGGTTAACTATGGAACATTCTGGGCATCATTTATCGAAAAGGTGAATCGGTATTGGGTATCATTGACAAGTGACCCTCAGACCCCTGATTTATCTACAGACGAACTGGAAATACTGCAAAAGGTTTGGGAGGAGTACGGAAAGTATTCAGAGTTTCAACTGGTTGAAATTACACATCAATTGCCAGAGTATAAAAAACCACAGGCGCATTCCAGTTTGCCGATCACGAATCAGGAATTGATTTCTGTACTGGAAAAGAATGAAACTGCGCGGAACTCTTTGCTAGAAGAGATCGAGCTTTACAAATTCATCAACTCATAATCAAGCTGGCTATTAATGAAAGTGTCTAGAGGGGATACCTACTTTATTCATTATCCCAACAGTCCCAAGGAACATTTATTTGTAATCATCACACCTGTTGAAGAGAAAACAGGAAGTTTTTTGATGGTGGGGGTTGAATCTGCCGAAGATAGGAACAGTGAAAATCTAGTTTTCCTTTTTCCTGGAGATTTTCCATTCATCAAAAAGAAAACTTCTGTGGCTTACCGTTTTGCAACGATCCTGACGGTTTCTAAACTTGATGAATTTCTAAAAAGCCAGTGGGCTAGACCAGATGAGCCCATGAAATTGGACGTGGTCATGAAGATTGGCGAGGGGTTGTTGAGGTCTTCTCGCGTGGATGATGCAAAAAAAGAGTTCTACACGCACTTAACCTGGCAATTATGATCGTTGGCTTAGAGTGAAATCAATTCTTCTTGCATAGAAGTTAATCGATAGCCGGGACGTGCCCGGCCAGCCAGGTGCGCAGCGGGTCGTGCACGCCGATATTATGCAGGGCGGCGGGATGCAGGGGAACGTCCTCGTAGACAAAGGTGACCAGATCGTTGAGGGCCTCCGGGCGCTGCTCCGCCGGCACGCGTTCGTGCAGGTGGTAGGGATAGTTATAGGTGGGCGGCAGCAGGCGCAGGTGTTCCGCCGGCAGCCGCGCGGCCAGCAGGGCGCTCAAGACTGCCTGAAAGAGAAAGATGCGGTGCGGCTCGTCCGCACAGGCGACTGCGAGGAAGGTCGGGTCGCTGCTGAGGCGCAGAAAGATCTCCTGCCACTGGCGGCACAATCCCAGCGCGGGGTCGAGACTGAAAGCATGAGAATTGAAATAAGGGCGCAGACGTTCCCCGCCAAGGAAGGGGGCCACGCTGAAATCGCTGCCTGCGCAGTCCACGGCGGCGTAGATGCCGCCCCAGAAAGCGTCCAGCGGAGCGCCGGCGGGCAGGCCAACGTTGCGCAGGTGCACCGGGCGCAGCGCGGCCGCGAACGGGGCTTCCAGTTGAAAGAGGAGGGGCGGCTGCACGATCAGGCAGTCCGGGTCGATCCATAGCAGGGTACGTGTCCCGGCCGGAGCCAGTTCCTCGGCATGGGCGCAGGCCAGCACCTTGCTGGTGAACGGCAGTGCTCCCGGGGTGGCGGTCAGGGGTAGTGAGTATATCTCGGCCCCGGTAGCTGCCAGGATGCAGGCTGTTTTATCCAGCGTGGATGGGGCAAAGACCCACACCGGACACCCTGCCAGCGGACCGCCAAAGCTGCGCAGACTGTCGATGAGCCGGCAAACCTGTTCTGCTTCGTGCCGATTGGTCACACGGGTGAGAACGAGCGTGGCAGCGGACATATTTTTTCCTCCTGTCGGGGTTATAGGATCAGGTGAACACGCGTGAAAACGAGGTGGAAGGTATTGCCCTGGCGCTCACTGCGCAACGGGCGAAAGCCGGCCGCGGCGGCCAGACGCTGGTAGTGGGCCTTTCCATGCGGCAAAGGTGGCAGCAGCGCTCCGTAGCTGGTGCTGATCTCGGCATCTCCCGCGCGGATGTGCAGGGGCAGGACGAAGACGCGCTGCTCCGTGTGCGGCAGCCGGGCCAGGTCGACCTCCCAGAGGGGCAGCTCCGCGCCGGGCGGCAGTACCCGCGCCGTTTCGAGCAGAACGGCCAGTTGATCACGGGCCTCGTTCAGATACATCAGCGAGAAAAACGCCGTCGCTGCCGCGAAACTGCCGGCCGCAAAGGGCAGCCGGCGCGCATCCAGCACCACTTTGCGCGGTCCCGGCGGCGTCTCGGTCAGTTCGTCCAGCCGCAGGTCCGCGGCTACTACCCGGGCCCCGTGCAGGCGCCCGATTACCCCCTCGCCGCCTCCGCCGATATCCAGTATCCGGCCGGCCGGGCACGGGTAATCCACGCTCAGCGACACCGGGGGGAATTCGAAATAGGGATTCATCGCAGTCATTCTATTTAAAGATTATATTCAGAAAAGCGGGTTTGCGAGTGTATAATACTGACTTGGCATTCTATTTTCAATCCAACACAGGGGGCCTGATGCAAAAACAACCCGGCATTTCTATTGATTCTTCTCGAATTTCTGAATCCGCGATCGGCAGCCCGGAAACATCCTACCAGGAGCTGGCTCACTTTGGCAAAGCCTTGCTCGCAATCGGTGTCATTCTGGTTGCGGGAGCGGGCCTTGGCGCGGTCATGGGGGCGCTCTCGAGACTCTATTTTTCGCTCTACCTTTTGCCTCTCTTCTTGTGCGTTTTCATGGGTATGCTTCTGTCTAAGGTGATCGACCAGTTTCAAGTACACGTAAAGCTGCAGGCCGTATTTCTTGCCCTTCTCTTGGCGGGGGTGGCCTTTGGCGCTTTTCACTACACC
>JAAZOQ010000215.1 GCA_012797695.1 Anaerolineaceae bacterium
ATCCGCAGCTGCCGTCGTAGCGGCAGCAGTCGCATCAGTGGCTGGGGCAGCGGTGGTAGCAGCAGGAGCTACCGTTGCGGCAGCCGGCGCACAACCTGCAAACAGGAAGGCGACGATGCTCAACACAAATACAGCTTTCATGACTTTCTTCATTTCAACTTCTCCTATATTGGGTATAAAAACAAATTTTTGATAAATTTGGCGATTTCAAATGTTTTTCTGTGATGGATGCCTCCTTGATTGGATTTGTTCGGTAAAAAAATAAAAGCCACCTTCTTTTTAGGTGGCTTTTAAGTTTTTCTAATGATTTGGTCTACGACCACTTCCTGTTTACTTGAGCCGACCTAAAGGGGTATGTGCTTCGAACCATAATAATGGCAAGCAACCAAAGGAATGTAAAGTAAACAAGAAGTATGTAACTCATGGGTCAACCTTATAAGATAAGTTTATACAACTTTCAGAAAGCAATTACAAGTATTATTAGAATATTTTAAGGTTGTTAATCTTACGTTTACTTAAAGAAAACGGCCTGTCTCTTGCAGACAGGCCGTTGGTCGTAACGGGGACGTTCTAGCCGAGGTACTTGCGAACCGCTTCAAGCTGGCCGGCAGAACCGAGTTTCACGTTCTTGGCCGCAATGAATTTGGCATATTCGGCCATGAATTCTTTGCCGATGGGGCGCAGGTCGAAGTTTTCAGGATGATCGCGGAAGTATTCGCGGTGGACGCGGGTCCAGACCAGGCGACCATCGGTGTCGATGTTGATCTTGGTCACACCCAGTTTGGCTGCCTGCAGGAACTGGTCGGCGTCAACGCCTTTGGCCCCCTTGAGGTTGCCGCCGGCGGCATTGATGCGGGCTACTTCTTCCTGCGGAACAGAGCTGGAGCCGTGCATGACCAGCGGGAAACCGGGCAGACGTTTCTGAATCTCAGACAGGACGTCGAAATGCAGGCCCTGGCTGCCGGTGAATTTGAAAGCGCCGTGGCTGGTACCGATGGCGCAGGCGAGGGAATCGCAGCCGGTCAATTCAACGAATTTCTTGGCCTGATCAGGATCGGTGAGTTTGGCGTTGGCTTCGTCTACTTTGACGTGCTCTTCCACACCACCCAGCTGGCCGAGTTCGGCTTCGACCACGATGTTCTTCTTGTGGGCGGCTTCGACCACACGTTTGGTGATCTCGACGTTCTTCTCGAAGGGTTCAGCCGAAGCATCGATCATCACTGAGGAATAGAATCCGCTGTCGATGCAATCGTAGCAAGAAGCTTCATCACCATGATCGAGATGGACGGCAAAAATTGCTTTGGGGAAAACCTGATCGGCACTGCGGATGAGGCCTTCGAGCATGATCTTATCCGTGTAGGCACGTGCGCCTTTACTGATCTGGATGATAAAGGGTGCCTGGCTGTCGATGTTGCCGCGGAACAACCCCATGATCTGTTCCAGGTTGTTGACGTTGTATGCGCCAATGGCATACTTACCATAAGCGGCTTCGAACAATTTCTTGGTTGTAACAATCATGGCTATCTCCTTTTTTATCTCCCGTCAGGGAGTTATCAATCTAGCTTTGATTATACCGGATATTGAAAAAAGATTCATCTCGGCGAGGATGTCTATTCATCTTCGTCTACAACGTAGTCGGGCAGGTCTTCTTCGTCGATGTCGCGGGCCGAGACCACCTTGGCGCGCACGGAATTCCCCGAACGGTGCACCGAATTTTTGTCTCCGCTGACCAGCGGATGCCAATCGGGCAGGTCTTTCCCCTCGGCCAGCAGGCGATAGGCACAGGTAGGGGGCATCCAGCTCAGTTCTTTGACCAGTTCTGGGTTAAGAGTAAGGCAGGTGGGCACGAGCGTGGAGCGCTCGGCGTAGCGGGTACAGGTGCAGTGATAGATGTCGAGCAGTTCACAGACCACGTTGGTATGATAAATACGCCCGGTGTCTTCATCTTCGAACTTGATGATACAACACTGGGCGCATCCATCGCAAAGAGATTCCCACTCTGCGCGGGTCATTTCTGATAATGGTTTGATCTTCCAGAACGGAACCATGTTCTGGTTATACCATGATTTCTTTTAAAAGAGCGGCCTTTATTGCAGCGCATACCAGATGCTGGCCAGAAAACCGGCATCGTCGGCTTTATCGATCTGCTGATCGGTCACGGCCGTTGTGCCCTGGCATTTCCACGAATAAATCGTTTCGTGACCGGTGACGCTGGCCGGGATGAAGGCGGCGTCGGCGTTGGCGGTACAGTAATCATTCATGGCTTGGGTAGGGGTCGTCGCGGTGTTGGCTTTGGATTGGCAGGGCAGGTTGGCGCCTACATTGCAGGCATAGACCTGGTTGTTCATGCAGCGCCACGAGGTACCGGCGCGCAGGGTATCCAGCGGTTCGGTACTGTTCTGCAGCCCGGCGGCCTTCAGATAATCGGTCAGGACTGAATCGGGCACAGCCTCACCGGTGTAGCGGGCGTCTGGCGCGTCGATTGTGCCCACGGCGGCGCAGTAGGTCACCGGGTCGGTGTAGGTAACGTCCGTGGGTACCGGCGTCGCTGTGGCGATTGAAGAAGAGGGGGAAACCGTTGACTGACAGGCGCTCAAAAGTAAAGCGGCAAAAATCACAACAGAAAGTAATAAATAGTTCTTTTTCATTTCAACTCCTAAAATGTTCCTTACGCAAGCAGTATACTGCCCCTCAGTTAAGAATGAGATAAGAAAAGGTCATGGTTTAATCACGACAGCCCTCTCACAGAGAGGGCTGTTTTGACGTTTTTGGTAGATTACTCGGCCGGGGTGAGTTCAGACGGTTGTGCTGCCGCGGACTTGCCAGGGAAGAGCCAGAACCACAGGGTACCGGTACCGATGATGATCCCCAGCAGGCTGAACAGCCAGCCTACCAGCGGCAGGGTAGCCATGACTACGAAGATGGCAACCCCCACCAGCAGCGGCAGGGCCTTGGCCCCAAAACCGGTCAGGTTGGCTTTGAAGGCTCTGAAGATCAGGTCGCCGATCATGTAAGCCGTGATCAGTTTGCTGACGACAGCGATAACCACGATCAACGCCGCGCCGGCGAGGCCCAGTGCGCTGAAACCCAGACCAAAGATCGGGAAGGTCAGTCCGCCCAGAGAGACCAGCGAAAGCAGCAGTCCAACCAGAACGATCACGAAGGCGGCCAGCACGAAGGCCGGGATGGCCAGGGCCAGCACCAGCAGGCCGACGCCTGCTGAAGCCAGGGTGCGTTTTTCTGCCACATCCACGGTGGCGGTGAAGCATTTGGGGAATACTCCCACGGCCAGCAAACCGACCAGCATCAAAGTGATGAAGGACGAAACGGCGCGCCACACGCGAACTCCGATGCCAGTTTTCTCTGCAAAGCGGTCCATCCCCCAGGAGGGAGAAGACTGCTGTGGCTGTGCTTCGTTGAACACGATGCCACCCGCAGGTTTGCCGGCGATGTCATATTGTTGGGGGCTGGTGTAGATCAATTTGCCGCCGATGACGGCATTGGCATCCACCCGCAGCGGGGTGGGGTTATTCGACGAGGTTCTTTCCCCATCCAGCCAAACCTCAGCGTTGCGGCCAATAGTGCCGCTCAAAGCTACGTCCGAGGCGTCGATCACAGCGTTCTGCCCAACGTTGCCTTGCAGGTTGACCTCACCCGCGCCTGCCCGGAGATCGATCGCAATATCCGAGCCTTTAGCGCCAATGAAGCTGTACCCACCAAAGTAAACGTTGCGGCCCACCGTAGCAGTATTCCCCAGATTTTCTTGATAACCGCCGGTGAAAATACTGCCGCCGATCTGTCCGTTGACGGTCACGAACTGGGCCCCGGTGAACAGGTTGCCGGTGATGACCGCTTGATCCGAGATGACCACGTTTTGGCCGAAAGCAGCCACGTCACCATTGATGGTGCCGTTGATGGTCACCGTCTGCCCGGCAGCGATCAGCATGCCATTGACCGTGCCATCCACCTGGACGTTTTCCCCGCCGATGATGAGATCATCATCTACGGTTTCACCAGCCGGCAGCGTGCCGTTGTCGTTGATGCTGGCGGCGTGCACCGGAGAAACCACCACGAAGGCGGCACTGAGCACCACAAGAAAAGTAATAAGTGCGATTCCCAATTTGCTGAATTTCATTGTTTCTCACTCCTTTTGATGATTACCTATTAATCTACGCAAAAAGAGAAGAGAAGTAGCAAAAGTACATGAAAAATTTATCTGTTTTCTATAGACAAATCTTATGAAATGTGAATAATAAGATACATACTTGTGAACAAAAGAGTCAATCAGGGAGGAAATGACTTTGAAGAAAG
>JAAZOQ010000216.1 GCA_012797695.1 Anaerolineaceae bacterium
GTACGATCTATCACAAGACCGAGTACCGCGAACGCCGCAATCATTTTGCTTATTTTGCCTGCTCCGAAACGGTGGCCGGTTTCGATACCCAGCGTGAGGATTTTCTGGGCCCGTACGGCAGTTTTGCCGCTCCACAGGTGGTCAAAGCCGGGCAGGCGCACAATTCCGTGGCACACGGCTGGCAGCCGATCGGCTCGCATCAGATCAAGGTCACGCTGCTGCCCGGCGAAAGCAAGCGTATCCTCTTTTTGCTGGGCTATCAAGAAAACGCCGTGGAAGAGAAGTTCGACCCGGCGGATTCGCAGACGATCAACAAGAAACATGTTCGCCCCATTCTTTCCGATTACCTCCAGTTTGCAACGGTTGATCGTGCCTTCGCGGAGTTGAATGCCTATTGGGATGACCTGCTTGGCCGTTACGCCGTACAAAGCCCGGATGAGCACACCAATCGCATGGTGAACATCTGGAATGCCTATCAGTGCATGATCACTTTCAACATGTCACGCTCGGCTTCGTATTACGAGAGCGGCATTGGCCGCGGCATGGGGTTCCGCGATTCCGCGCAGGACCTGCTGGGCTTCGTGCACATGGTGCCCGAACGTGCCCGGGAGCGCATCATCGATCTGGCCTCTACCCAGCTTTCGAGCGGCGGTGCCTATCACCAGTATCAGACTCTGACCAAACGCGGCAACAACGACGTGGGCAGCGGCTTCAACGACGATCCGCTGTGGCTGGTATTGTGCGTCTCGGCATACGTCAAAGAGACGGGCGACTGGGAAATTCTCGATGAACGGGTGCCTTACGAGAACATGGTGGGCAGTGAAATGCCCCTCTATGAACACCTGCAGCGCAGCATCAATTACACTCTCAAGCGCATCGGTCCGCACGGACTGCCGTTGATTGGCCGGGCAGACTGGAACGACTGCCTCAACCTGAACTGCTTCTCGGATACCCCGGGCCAATCTTTCCAGACCACGACCAACAAAGATGGCATTACCGCTGAATCCGTTTTCATCGGCGGGCTGTTCGTGCTGGCCGGCAAAGAAATGGCCGGCCTGGCCGCCCGGCGTGAGGGCAGTAAGGCGCAGAATTATCTGCGCGAAGCCGAACGCATGGAAAAAACGGTGCTCGAGGCGGGCTGGGACGGACAGTGGTTCAGACGCGCCTACGATGACTTGGGCCAGCCGGTGGGCTCGCAAGAGTGCCAGGAAGGCAAGATCTTCATCGAGCCACAGGGGATGTGCGTCATGGCGGGCATCGGCCACGCGGATGGCAAGGCCAAACAGGCGCTCGATGCGGTGGCCCAGTACCTGGCCACTGAGCACGGCATTGTGCTGCTGGAACCGGCTTTTTCGCATTACTATCTCAATCTGGGCGAGATCTCTTCTTACCCGCCCGGGTATAAGGAAAACGGCAGCGTTTTCTGCCATACCAATCCGTGGATCATGATCGCAGAAGCCAAAGAGGGCCGCGCAGAGAAAGCGCTGGATTATTACCTGCGCATCAACCCCTCCGCCCGCGAGGCGATTAGTGAAGTCCACCGCTGTGAGCCGTACGTGTACGCGCAGACCATTGCCGGCAAGGCAGCCCCCAGCTTCGGGGAGGCCAAGAACTCCTGGCTGACCGGGACGGCGGCGTGGAATTACGTGGCCATTACCCAGTGGATTCTGGGCATCCGCGCGGAGCTGAATGGCCTGTGTGTGGAACCGGTGCTGCCCGAGTCGTGGAGCGGGTTCCAGGCGCAGCGCGTTTTCCGCGGGGTGCGCTATGACATCAGCGTTACCCGCCAGGGCAAGGGCAATTCCGTGGCCATGCGCGTGGAGGGCAAGGCTGTGGCGGGCTGTATCGTTCCGCTGCCCGCGGCCGGGACGAAATCCGTGCGTGTGGACGTCGTCCTTTCATAATTCAATTGGCTCATTCACGCAGATGGAAAATACCGCGTAATTTTCCACCTGCATAACCAGCGGGCTGGCTGGCGGGAGAAGGTACAGGGGACTCCCGCAGCCAGCCCTGAATTTCGATACGGCGAGGGAGTATGCAATACGGATATTTCGATGATCGGGCGCGCGAGTACGTCATTACCAATCCACGCACCCCGGTAAAATGGATCAATTACATTGGCTCGCTGGAATTCGGCGGCTTTGTGGATCACACGGGCGGGGCATTGCTGTGCCGCCGCGACCCGGCCTTGAACCGCATTACCAAATACCTGACACAGACGCCGGCCAGTGAAATGAAAGGGGAAACGTTGTATCTGCGCACCCGTGATTGGATCGGGGAGCGCTTTTTTTCGCCCTTTTTTGTTCCTACCCTGACCGCATTCGACCGTTTCGAGACGCACGTGGGGTTGGGTTACAGCCGTTTCATCAGTGAGATGCACGGCGTGCGCTGCGAGGTGCTGGATTTTGTCCCAGAAGGGGAACACGCCGAAATTCGTTGGGTCCAGATCACCAATTTGCAGAAGGCCCCGCTGCAGGTGGATGCGGTGCCGGTGGTGGAATACACTCACTTCGATGCGCTCAAGCAGTTGACCAACGCCGATTGGGTGCCGCAGACGATGGTGAGCCGGGCCATGCACCTGGAAGGTCGCCTGGCGCTGGTGCAGTATGCTTTTATGAACCGCGATACCCAGATCAATTTCTTCGGCACCAACCGTGAGGTCAGTTCTTTCGAGAGCGAGCGCCAGAAATTTTTGGGCGACAATGAATATGGTACCTGGCAAGCGCCGCTCAGTCTGGAACAGGCCGAGCTGGGCAACCACGAAGCCAACCGCGGGGAGAACATCGGCGCCTTGATGATCCATCTGGGCGAGCTGGCCGCCGGTGAAACGGCTTCCTTCATCACCGTGCTAGGGCAGGCAGCCAACCCGGCGGAAGCCGGGCGCATTCTGGCGCGCTGGCAGAGTGAGGCTGCCGTCACGGCAGCCTTTGCCCACTTGCAGGCAGTCTGGCAGGAACGTCTGGCAGCCTTGCAGGTCAAGACGCCGGATACCGACCTGGACCGCATGGTCAACGTTTTCAATCTGCGTCAGTGCTGGACCACTTATTCGTGGTCGCGCTACCTTTCGTATTATCAACTGGGCTATGGTTCGCGCGGCATCGGTTTCCGCGATTCCTCTCAAGACGTGATGGCGATTTTGCCCAGCGGGGCTGCGGCTGCCTGGGGACTGCTGGAAAAGCTGCTCAGCGTGCAGAAACGCGATGGTTCCGCCATGCACCAGTTCAACCCGCTGACGATGATTGCCAGCGCGGGTGACTCGCTGGAGCGGGAGGATCGCCCGCATTATTATTCGGATGATGCCCTCTGGGCAGTGCTGGCCGTGTGTGAATATTTGAAGGAAACGGGCGACCTTGCCAAACTGGAAGAGGAACTGCCCTTCTATGAGAAAGACAAACAGGAGCGTCCGCTCGAAAGCGGAACGGTGCTGGAACATTTGCAGCGTGCTCTGCGCTTCACCCGGGCAAATTGCGGGGCGCATGGATTACCGCTGCTGGGCTTTGCTGATTGGAACGATACCGTCAACCTGGCCGGCGGGGCGGAGTCGCTGTTCACGGCCAACCTGTACGGTCGGGCGCTGTTGGCCATGATCGATCTTTTTGACGAGCTGGGCCGCGCCGCTGATGCGGATGACCTGCGCCGGGATCATGCGGCCATGAAAGAGAATGTCGAGCGGCACGGTTGGGATGGGGACTGGTACGTGCGCTATTTCGATGCCGATGGCAGCCCGATCGGCTCTCATGTTAACGACAAGGGGCAAATTTACCTGAATGCCCAGTCGTGGGCGGTGCTGTCAGGCTTTGCCAGCCCGGAGCGGGCTGAGCGGGCCATGCAGAGCGTTTTCGAAAAACTCAACACCGCCAGCGGCATCAAGCTGAGCGCCCCCGGCTATGATGGCTTCGATCCACGCGTGGGCGGCATCACCACCTATCCGCCCGGCGCTAAAGAGAACGGCGGCATCTTTCTGCACCCCAATCCGTGGGCGATGATCGCCGAAACCCGGCTGGGGCACGGCCAGCGTGCCAAGCAGTATTACGATCAGATCAACCCGGCACGCCGCAACGATCAGGCTGACCATTACGAATGCGAGCCCTACGTCTACGCCCAGAACATTCTCGGCGATGAACACCCGCAGTTTGGGCTGGCGCGCAACTCCTGGCTGTCGGGAACTGCCACCTGGACCTATCAGGCGGTGACGCAGTACATTCTGGGCATCCGTGCCGAATACCGCGGCCTGCGCATTGATCCATGCATCCCCAGAGAGTGGCCGGAATTCACGGTAACGCGGCGTTGTCGTGGGGTAGAATATAACATCACTGTGCACAACCCGGCTGCAGTTTGCCAGGGGGTGCAGCGTCTGCTCGTCAATGGCCAGGAGAGGAACGGCAACCTGGTGCCTTATCAATCCGAGCGCTGTCAGGTCGAGGTCTGGCTTGGGTCTTGCTGACCGGCTGACCGTCATTTCAGCTGCGCGTTTGATCCGCGCAGCGTCGGGTAGGGGACTCAACTTTTTCTCAGGAGTCGATTGTGTCTAATCAAGGTCTGGAAATCAGCGAATTCACTACCCACGGTTTCAAACCGCTCATTTTCTTCAAAGACTGGCGGGTGGCCACGTTGTGTTACTGCGAAGACCTGTATCCGCCGACGATCAGTTTTGTCGAACGCCACATGGAAACGGATGAAGTTTTTATCCTGTTGCATGGGCAGGCAACCTTGCTCAACGGCGGCCGGGAGGCTGTCGTGAGCCGGCTTGAAGCGGAACCCATGCAGGCACTGAAAGCATATAACTTTACCCTCGGCACCTGGCACGGGGTGGTCATGAGCCGGGATGCGGTCATTGCGCTGGTCGAGAATGCCGACACGGGGAAAGAAAACAGCGAATATTTTCAGCTTGACGAACCCATGCGCCGCCTGGTCCTGAGCGAAGCACAAAAAATCCCCGATTGGTCCGCGCTGGCGGGGAACATCCATTCATAATACGGAGTGAACAGTCATGGCACGATTGAGAACCTTTCCCAAGAACTTCAAATGGGGCGTTTCCACCTCTTCTTATCAGATCGAAGGCGGCGTGCACGCAGACGGCCGCGGAGAATCGATCTGGGACGTTTTCTCGCATACCCCCGGGAAGGTCCTCAATAACGATACTGGCGATGAAGCAGCCGATTCCTATCACCGCTGGCCGGAAGACCTGGCCCTGATCAAGATGCTGGGCGTGAGCGATTACCGTTTCTCGATTGCCTGGCCGCGTATCCAGCCTGCGGGCCGCGGTACGATCAACGAAGCCGGCATGGCTTATTACGAACGCATCGTTGACGATCTGCTGCAGGCCGGCATCGAACCCATGATCACCCTGTTTCATTGGGATTTGCCCTCCGCGCTGCCCGGTGCCTGGCTGAACCGTGATACCTGCGCGGCATTTGCCGACTACGCTGACGTGGTCACGCGCCGCCTGGGGGACCGTGTCAAAATGTGGACGACCATCAACGAGCCTTTTTGCGCCAGTTTCATCAGCTATTACAGCGGCGATCATGCCCCTGGGGAGCGAAATATTGCCCATGCCTTGATCGCCGGGCATTACGTGCAGTTGGCCCACGGTATGGCGGTACCGGTCATCCGTGCCAACGTTCCCGATGCGGTCGTGAGCCTGGTGGTCAACCCCACCATGACTTATCCGGCTACCCCAAGTGAGGCTGACCGCAATGCCAATCGTTTTCACGATGGGGTCATCAATCGCTGGCTGATGGATGCCCAGTATGGCAAGGGTTATCCGAGCGACATGATCGCGGATTTCCAGCGCCTGGGCATCTGGCAGGAAGTCGAACCGGTGATTCAGCCCGGGGATATGGAAACCATTGCTGCGCCTACCGATCTGCTGGGTGTCAACTATTACAGTCCGCACCGCGTTGCGGCGGATGCGGAGCACCCTGAACAGCCTGAACTGGGGCACATGGTCGTGGGATCCGGGGCGGAGGTCACCGATTTTGGTTGGGAGATCTACCCGCAGGCCCTGCCCGAGCTGCTGCGCTGGGTCATGGATACCTATGCCCCCCAACGCCTGCTCATTGCTGAGAATGGCGCCAGCTATCACGACGGCCCGGGCGCGGATGGCCGCGTGCACGATGCGCGCCGGGTGTCTTATCTGCGCCGCCACCTGAATGCGGTTGCTGATGCTATCGAAAGCGGTCTGCCGGTGGAAGGCTATTTCTGCTGGTCGCTGCTGGATAACTTCGAATGGGCCGCCGGCTACAGCCAGCGCTTTGGCCTGGTCCACGTCGATTTCGCGACCAAGAAGCGCACCCCCAAAGACAGTGCTTACTTTTTCCAGCAGGTCATTGCCGCTAACGCGGTAGAAGAATAACAAAGAATCGTGTAATTGGCTCCCCTTCTTTAGTTGAGAAGGGGAGCTTTTTATTGGCTCTGGACAGGTGAATAATAAATGATATACTATTTATAACAATATAACGAGGTTGGTATGACAGAGCCCTTATACGAGATCATTTTCAAGAGTATCCAGGCCGAGATCGAATCTGGCAAACTAAAACCCGGGGAGAGAGTACCTTCCGAGAAAGAGCTGGCGGAACGGTTTAACGTCAGCCGCATCACTTCCAAGCGCGCGCTGCAGATTTTGGAGCAGGAAGGGTTGGTGGATCGCGCCCGCGGCAAAGGCTCATTCGTTTCAGGCAAGGTGCCTTTTGCCGGGTTGACCGGTCGGTCGCGATCTGAGAGCGGTGCTGCGCCGGAACAGACTCTGGCAGCTTTCATTTTGCCTGACTTTGCGGATTCCTTCGGCGCGCGTTTGTTACGGGCGGTGGAGACGGCCATGCGAGCCAATAATATGGCCATGCTCTTTCGGCGTACAGGCGGCAGTCTGGAAGAAGAAGCGCGGGCGATCGATGCCTGTTTGACGGCCGGGGCGGATGGACTGATCATCTTTCCGGTACACGGTGAGTTCTACAACGAAAAGCTGCTGCGCATGGTGCTGGACCGCTTCCCGCTGGTGCTGGTGGACCGCTATCTGAAGGGAATTTCCGCGTGCAGCCTGTACGTGGATAATCAGCAGGCGGCGCGCGATTTGACCGAGTATCTGATTGGGCTGGGGCACAGCCAGATCGCTTTTGTGTCCCCACCGGTGCAGGGCACTTCTACCATTGAAGAACGGATGCAGGGGGTGGCAGCGGGTCTAGCGGCTCATGGCCTGGGTTTTGGCCCCGAGGACTGCCTGACCGATCTGTATTCCACGCTGCCCGGCGCTTTCGTGGCCGAAAATATCCAGAAAGACGAAGAGACGATTCGCCTGTTTCTGGCTGCTCACCCTGATCTGACCGCTTTTGTGGTGTGCGAATATAATCTGGCGCTGGTGCTGGAACAGGTGTTGCACCGCCTGGGGCATCGGGTGCCGGAAGATTACTCAATCGTATGTTTCGATTCGGTCGAAACCGCGATCGATGGCCCGATCTTTACCCACATTTGCCAGGACGAGGAACTGATGGGGCGCCAGGCGGTGGAGATGCTGCTGGCTCAGATCCGGGGCGAGGAGGTACCGCTGCAGACCACGGTGCCGTATGAGTTGAAAGAGGGGCGTTCTTCCGGGCCCTTACATTGATAAACGAATGAGACAGCGGGAATTTCCCGCTGTTTTAAATTATATACCATTTAAACTTCAAATGATATATTGACATACTAAAAAATACGCAATATACTAATTTCAGCACGGAATATATATCATTTGAAAGGATGGAAGAAGAAATGAAACATTCAGTCAAGTTTGTGTCATTGCTCGCCATTTCGACCCTGGTGTTGAGCGTCCTCGCTGGCTGCGCCTCTGCCGCGAGCACCACTGCACCTGCTGCCACTACTGAAGCTCCGGCGGCTGCCACCGCAGTTGCCTCTGAAGCCGCGACCACAGCCAGTGGCCCGGTCACCGAAGTCACCTTCTGGGCTGACTGGGGTGGGGATCGCCAACCTGCTGTCGAACAGATGGTATCCGATTTCAACGCTTCACACCCGAACATTCACGTCACCTACGTTTACGTGGAAGACCCGGTGACCAAATTCCTCACCGCTTCGACCAGTGGTCAGGCTCCTGACGTAATGATCTGGGACCGCAATGGTACAGCTCTGTATGCCCCCAAGGGTGTGCTGGAACCGCTGGATGATTATATGGCCAAAGATGGCATCAGCGCCGATACCTTCTACGCTGAGGCCCTGCGCGAAATGACCTACGACGGCAAAGTCTATGGTCTGCCCATGACCGTCGATTGCCGCGCTCTGTTCTACAACAAGAAGCTCTTCTCTGAAGCGGGCATCACCAATCCGCCTACCAACTGGGATGAACTGGAACAGGATGCCGTCAAACTGACCAAGTGGGATGGCGACAAGCTGCAGGTCTCTGGCTTCTCCCTCTCGGATGCGGGTCTGTTCAGCATGTATCTGATGCAGGCCGGCGGCCAGATGCTCTCTGACGATAATACCAAGACGGCTTTCAACAGCGATGCCGGTTTGGCCGTCCTGAACTACTGGGATAAACTGATCAACCAGGATAAGGTCTATCAGATCGGTTTCGAATCCGGTCTGGGTGAAGGCACCGATGCCTTCGTTACCGGCCAGGTGGCCATGATGTACAGCGGCCCGTGGGCGCTCAGCACCTACGAAAAATATGGTCAGGACCTCGACTTTGGTGTGGCTCCGGCCCCGGCTGGCCCGAACGGAGATAAAGGGAGTGTCATGGGTGGTTTCGGGATGATCATCCCCTCTGCCGCCAAGAACAAGGACGCTGCCTGGGAGTTCATCAAGTGGTGGAATGCTGACTCGACCAACGCTTTGAATTTCGCCAAATTGAGCTGGAATATCCCGGCTAACCTCAAAGCCATCGAAGATCCCTTCTTCCAGGATGATCCGTTCTGGAAACCCATCCTCGATACCCTGGCTTTCGCCAAGATTCGCCCGACCGTTACCGGTTACTCCCCGATGGAAGCCAACGCTCTGGTTCCCAATCTGCAGAACTTCATGCAGGGTAAATTGAGCGCCGCGGATGCTTTGAAGCAGGCCCAGGAAGCCGGCGACAAGATCCTGTCGGATAATGCTGCGCAGTAAATCTCTCTCCTTTGTAGGCTGAAACACTTCTGGAAAGCCAGGCGAGCAGTTGGCCTGGCTTTCTGAATCTGGGGGACGGAATTCCTGGCTCAAACAGGAATTCCGACAACAAGACCCGATCGCAGAAATGACTTGGCACGAAAAAACTTTATTCCTTCAGGGCGACTATGCAAAATGGATTTGGACTGAAAGCGGTGCAGGCTACCTGCGCGCAAACCGCGGAAAAACTCAAGAAATTCCCTGAACTGGCGCAGATATTTCGTCAGTGCTATCTGAATACACTCGAAACCACGGTCGAACGGCTGCCCAACGGCAACACCTTCGTGATCACCGGGGATATCCCGGCGATGTGGCTGCGCGACTCAAGCGCCCAGGTGCGGACTTATCTTCCCCTGGCAGCCGCAGATGCTGAACTGGCAGCCCTGCTCAGGGGATTGATCCGGCAGCAGGCAGCCTGTCTGATGATCGACCCTTACGCCAACGCGTTCAACCGCGAGCCAAACGGCCTCCATAATTCGGCGGACCATACCGAGATGGGGTCGTGGGTGTGGGAGCGCAAATTCGAGCTCGATTCACTGTGCGCCCCGGTGCAATTGCTGTACGATTACTGGCAGGTGACCCACGAAGAGAGTTTGTTCGATGAGAACATCTACGCCATGCTCAAGCGCGTGGTCGAGGTCATGCTGATCGAGCAGCGCCACGATGTGTATTCGCGTTATTATTTTATGCGCCATGACGAGGAACGTCCGCTGGATACCCTGGTCAGTGAGGGGCGCGGCCGGGCGGTCAATGTCACCGGCATGATCTGGTCGGGCTTCCGCCCCAGCGACGATGCCTGCACGTTTGGCTACCATCTTCCCTCGAACATGTTTGCGGTGGTGGTGCTGGGCTACATCGAGACCTTTGCCCACCAGTTCTATCATGATCCGCAGCTGGCCGGGCAGGCGGGCAGCCTGCGCAAAGCAGTTGAGCAGGGCATTCAAGATTACGGCATCGTGCAGCATCCGCGCTTTGGACGTATCTATGCTTATGAGACCGATGGATTTGGCAATCATCTGCTCATGGACGATGCCAACGTGCCCAGCCTGCTCTCCATCCCTTATCTGGGCTACCGGACGGCAGCGGACCCGATCTACCAGAATACGCGTGCTTTTGTGCTCAGCAGTGAGAATCCGTACTTCGTGAACGGAGCGCAGGCCAGCGGCATTGGCAGCCCGCATACCGCCGCGGGTTTCATCTGGCCGATCTCCCTGATCGTGCAGGGGATGACGGCCAGCTCGGCCGACGAAAAACGGACGCTGCGCGACCAGTTGGTGCGGACTACCGCGGGCACCCATTACATGCACGAGAGTTTCGACCCCAATGATCCGGCCCGCTATACGCGCAGCTGGTTTGCCTGGGCCAACAGCCTGTTTGCTGAATGGGTTCTGCGGCTGGTCGCTGAAGATGTCTTGAAATAGAGGTGAGAACATGACCTTGATTCGCGAGCACCAAAGGGCAGGGGGAGCGGGTGGGGAAAGCGGAAAACCCTACCGCAGTAAGCTGTTCAATTATCAGCAGTGGATGGGCTATCTCTTTCTGGCGCCAACCCTGATCATTTTCTTCCTTTTCACCGTGCTGCCCAGCCTGATGGCCCTCTTCCTGAGCCTGACCCGCTATGACATTCTGACCCCGATCAAGTGGATCGGGCTGCAGAACTATCAGCGCTTGCTGGGAGATTCCGTCTTTTTCGTCACCCTGCGCAACATGCTGCTTTACGTGGTGTTGTTTGTGCCGCTCATGGTCATTCTTTCTCTGCTGATCGCGATTGCGCTGAACCGGCCGGTGCCCGGGATGCGTTTCTTCCGCACCCTGTTTTATCTGCCCATGATCACCTCCTCCGTGGCCGCGGCTACCGTGTGGGTGTGGCTTTTGCAGCGCAACTATGGCTTGATCAACCAGTTACTGGCGTTGGTGGGCATCACCGGCCCCGCCTGGCTGGCCGATTCGGATACGGCCATGATCGCCATCGTGATGGTCACCCTGTGGCAGGGGTTGGGCGGCAACATCATTCTCAACCTGGCCGGCCTGCAGGGAATTCCGCGCATGTATTATGAGGCGGCGATCCTCGATGGAGCGAACGCTTGGCAGTGCTTCCGCTACGTGACCTGGCCATCACTGCGCAATACCACTTTCTTCATCACCACGGTCACGCTGATCAACGCTTTTCAGCTTTTCGACCAGGCTTACGTGATGACCCAGGGCGGTCCGGGGCAGGCCACGCTGACGAGTGTGTATTACATCTACCAGATGGGTTTTCAGCAATTGCAGATGGGCTATGCCTCAGCCATGGCCTTCGTGCTCTTCCTGATCATTCTGGTGTTCTCCTTCCTGAATATGCGTTTCAACCCTGAGGTGGCCTCATGACCCGCAAATTCACTCCGTGGCGCGTGCTGCGCGAAACGATCTTCTATCTCTTGCTGAGCGCGGTGGGGGTCTTCATGGCCCTGCCTTTTGTCTGGTCGCTGCTGACTTCCTTGAAGGACGATTCTGAGATCTTCTCGACCCACTGGCTGCCGACCCACCTGACCCTGGCCCATTATGCCGAGGTTTTCCAGGTCATTCCCTACGGCAGCTACATTCTCAATAGTTTCGTGATGGCGGGCCTGGGAGTGATCACCAACCTGTTTCTGGGTTCGCTGGCCGGCTACGCTTACGCCCGGCTGCGTATGAAGCACAAGAATTTCTTCTTCCGCAGTCAGGTGGCTTCGATGATGATCCCGTCGATCATCACTATGATCCCCACTTACCTCATTCTGCGTTCCTTCCCTCTGGTGGGCGGCAATAACATTTTGGGGCAGGGGGGCTACGGTTTTCTGAATACCATCTGGGCCGTGGTGCTGCCCTGGGCCGTGGGCAGTTACGCCGTCTTCATGATGCGCCAGTTCTTTATGACTTTGCCTGAAGAGCTGGCTGAAGCCGCGCGCCTGGATGGCTGCAGCGAGTTTCGCATTTTCTGGAACATCTATCTGCCGCTGTGTAAACCGGCGCTGGCCACCCTGGCGATCTTCACCTTCCAGGCAGGCTGGAACTCCTTCTTGTGGCCCATGATCGTGCTCAATGATCCCAAGCTGAAGACGGTGCAGATGGGCCTGCAAGTTTTCTCCTCCAACCACAGCACCAATTACGGCCCCATGATGGCGGCTTCCATCATTGCCATGCTGCCGATGATCTTGATCTTCGTCTTTGCGCAGCGCTACTTTACTCAGGGCGTCGCCTTCGAAGGAGGCAAATAATGAGCGTA
>JAAZOQ010000217.1 GCA_012797695.1 Anaerolineaceae bacterium
AACCATTCGAGCATCGCCAGCAGCCGTTTGGCCTCGACATATTCGAGGGTGCCATAAGGGACCTGGCGCAGCAAAGGCTCGGCCATCAATTTCAGTGCGGAAAGCTCATAGACCAGCGCTGAATTGAAAAGCTTATCACCGTTTTCCTGGAAGGGGAAAATATATTCCTTCTCACCGCGGGTCACTGAATCCCAGCGCTGAATCGTTTGCTGAGCGGTGTAGCCGCGCTCGCGCGCATCGCGAACAATGCGGCGGATCAGACGGGTATCCGTGGTGGAAATACGGTTGTAGCGATCCAGGTTCAACTGCGTCAGACAAGAAGCGTAGATCTTGAAAGTGTGACTGGCAGGAATATCCGGCAGCAAATTCGGGTCCAGACCGTGGATGCCTTCCAGAATGATCAGGTGGTCAGTCGAGAGTTTGACCACCTCGCCCGGCTCCGGCTGCCCCAGCTTGAAATTGTATTTGGGCAGTTGTACCTCTTCGCCTGCAATCAAACGCTGCAGATCATGCCCCAAGCGGCGGCGGTCCATCGCTTCGAGAGCCTCATAGTTATAATCACCATTGGCATCCCGCGGCGTCTGCTCACGGCTGACAAAGTAGTTATCCATTTCAAGAGGATAAGGAGCAAATCCCTGGGCCAGCAGTTGAACCGCCAGACGTTTCGAGAAGGTAGTCTTACCAGAAGAGGAGGGCCCGGCAATCAAAATGATGCGCGCCTCATCAGAGCGATCAGCAATATGCTGCGCAATCTCAGCAATCTGCAATTCGTGTAAAGCTTCAGAAACCAGCACCACCTCACGCATGTTACCGGAAGTGCAGGCATCATTCAAAGCCCCCACCGAATCAATCCCCAGACGGGTCAGCCAGTTGCCATACTGCCGGAAAGTGCTCAGCAGCTTAGGATAGCTGGTGCTGGGATAGATATGGGTAGGAGAATTGCGTCGGGGAAAATTCAGCACAAAACCATCCCCGGCCTGATTTAACTCGAACCATTGTAAATATCCCGTTGAGGGCAGCATGTAGCCGTGATGATAATCACGATGATTGCCCAACTGGTAAAGTACCAGATAACCCTTTTGACGATATTTCAGCAAACGTACCTTATCGGCATAGCCTTTTTGCTGAAAATAATCGATGGCCTCTTCCAGGGGTACCGACTGCCGTTCAAAAGGAAGATCCGCCCTAACGATTTCGTGCATCCGGGTTTTCAGGGCTTTCAATTCGTCACTGCTCAAGGGTTCGCGACCAACCACCTCGCAGTAATATCCCCCCGCAGAAACGGAATGATCCAACGTCATGGAAACATTCGGGAAAAGTTCTTCAAAAGCAGCTTCGAGCAAAAAGGTCACTGAACGCCGGTAAATGCGGGCACCGTCGTCATCTGACATCGTCACTGGACGAATGCGGGCATCCATATCGATGGGATAGGTCAGTTCGCGCAGCTCACCATTCACAATGGCGCCCATAATGGGCGGGTCCTGCCAGCCGGGGATCAGTTTCACCAGTTCTTCCAGAGTAGCGCCCCGGTTGCCCGTATAGGCTTGACCATCTGGCAGCACAATTTCAACAGTCTTGCGAGAAGACTTGATTACAGGTTCTTGAATTTCACTCATATTCATCATCATCATTTTTTCTTTGAAGTATATCGCGTTTCAAAGACCTGTCAAAAGCCGCGTCGTTCTGACAATCTTAGTGAACTGATTCCAAAATAAAGAGAGAACTGCTCTCTGCCGGAATTTCAGCCGTCAGGGTAAAGCTGCCGCCGCTGCCCGCCGGCGCAATGGTAATGGAATCCTGCAGCGCCGAACCGAACAAGGGAATCAATCGATACTCCCCTTGCAGCGGCATACTGGCAGAGGAGAACTTGACCTCAGCCGCCGGCTGATCAGAAAGATTAGCGATCAGCAAAATGGTTTGATCTTCTGATTGGCGAATGGCTGAATAAACACTGGCCGGATTTGCCGTCAGCGGCAAATAACTGCCATCCACCAACGCCGGGTTGCGCAATCGGATGTTGATCAATGAGCGATACAGATTCAACAGTGAATCCGGAGCTTCTTTTTCAGTTGCGACATTGGCCGTTGAGTAACTGGCATCGAGCGGTTCCCAGGGACTCACTGTCGAGAAACCAGCATTCTCTGAAGCACTCCATTGCATCGGCGTGCGAATTTTCTCATCGGGTTTTTGCCCTTCGGCACCGATCTCCTCACCATAATACACAAATGGAGTGCCAGGGGCCGTCAACAGCGCAAAAGCGGCCAGTTTAGCCTGAGCAACGTTCCCGGCTAACTGCGACATGACCCGATCCATATCGTGATTGGAAAGGAAAGTCGCCATGCCCTTGCCTTGATACAATTTCCACTCTGAATTTATCTGACTTGCAAGAGAATTCCCTTTAGCCTGTTTTACCTGATCGATCAAGATACTGGCCAGATTGAAATCAAAATCCATGTCGAAAGAATCAGCCTGAGTATATTTGATCGTCTGATAAGTGGAATCCCAAACCTCCCCCACTGACATAGCGGTAGGCTTGATGCCTTTATAGTACGTCAGAAATTGCTGGAACCACTGGATCGTCTGCTGTGTATTCGCCTGCGTCTTGCCCTCTTCAATCAAATGGCGAGCGCCATCAATGCGGAAGCCATCCACATTCATCTCCGTCAGCCAGTATTTGGCAACAGATTGAATCTCAGCCGTTACCGCCGGATTGGTGTAATTCAGGTCAGGCATGTCGCTGGTGAAAACTCCGTAGTAATACAACCCATTGGCAGCTTTGTGCCAGACATCTTCTCCCCAAGGGCCTTTGTAACCTGGGTCCGTTTGAGACCAGATATACCAATCATGATATTCACTCTGGGAATCCTGGGCAGAGACAAACCAGGGATTCTCATCGGAAGTATGGTTAATCACAAAATCGATGATCACGTGAATTCCACGTATATGCGCTTCTGCAATCAAATTCTTCAGATCATCCAGCGTGCCATAGTCTGGATTGACAGTAAGATAATCGGTAACATCATATCCATGATAGCTAGGAGAAGGAAAGATCGGCATCAACCAGATCGCCGTGATACCCAGATCCGTGGTGGTATCCGGGTCACCATCATTCAGGTAATCCAGTTTTTGCGTGATCCCATTGAAATCACCAATTCCATCTCCGTTACTGTCAGAGAAACTGCGCACAAAGATCTCATAAAAGACAGCGTGATCCCACCACTGCGGGTCATCAAAACTGTACACCGGCTGGTTGGAGATTACTGAATTTGCTCCAAACCACTTCTGGAAAAGTCGAGTTGGGCCAAACAGTAAAAACGCAGCAAGTGCAATACCCAATACCGGTAAACCCACTCCTAAAATTCGCCGCACACGATTCGCTTTCATAAAAAGGCCTTTCTTTCCCCAAACAAAATACTGATTCATTCTCACAGACAATTTCAAGACAGAACCTCCCGGTCCACGGATGGACCGGGAGGAGAACCGCTAAAAACTTGAACTTTATTTCACCGTCAGCAGTTGAATTTGAGCAAAATCATCCGCGCTCAGAGTATCCACATCTGCTGTGCTGGGCGTAAAAGCACTCAGCATTTCTTCCTGAGTTGGAGTAGTCTCTTGCCAGGCCAGATCGAGAATACGCGTCTGATTGGTTGCTGTATCTGAACCACCGCCAATTCTCCACTGAGCGGATTGTGATTGGACATCGCGCACCCGCCAGACTCCCGGAGAAGGATAGCCATCCTGTGAAAGCACCAGGCCCACATAACCCCACTGGGTTGGGTCACCCTCACCGAACGTCGATTTGGGAACCCGCAGGGTCACCTTGTTGTTGGCAGTATCCACGATGATCTTGAGACTCGAACCAGCAACCGACTTAGGCTGCAGGGTGGTTGGATCGGGAGCAAACACTCCTGGCTGCCAGCCCTCTGCCCATAGGGCATAATCCCAGCCGTCGCCGGCCGGCAGGGCCGCATTGCGGCCAGGCAAAAGAATCCGTGCACCAGTGCCTGCGCCGGGATCCTTATCTACATAAACATCCAGAGTCTGCAGTGACAGGTTATTCCCTGAATTCCACGGATTGGTAATCTGGCCAGCAAAAGTAAAGCTAAACACCATATCCGAATCGGTCATCCCCACTTCAAAAGAAGTCAGGTCAAAATCGCCAGCCGAGAAAACGGTATCCGTGGGATAAGTGTAGGTACCCGGTCCATGATCATCACCAGCTGGATCGGTCACTTGCAAAATCGGGGTCACGTTGCCGATATCTGGCAAGACCAACTGGGCTGGGCCCTCTTCAGGAAGAGTTTGAATATCACGCTGGCTGGTTCCCAGTTCAACGCGGAAATCCAGATTATCCCCAGACTGCAATTCGCCAAGAGCACTCAGCGGAAGTGCAACCTCAAGCACCGTACCCTGCAGCGCAGCCTTGGCCTCGGACGTTCCCTCAATCCAACTGGCAGGTGCAGCGGAGTAGAACTGAGTAGAAAGATCAGCCAGATTGACCTGCAGCAAATTGGTCGCGCTGAACCCCAGCAAAGTGGGTGAATCCGCATTTTGGGTCAGCGAAGTGATCGCGTTCGTGGAAGTGCTTCCCTTAGGGGCAGAAAGATAAATCCCGATTACTCCATCTGTCAGACTGGCCCAGTTCGACTTGGCATCCACCCGAATATACAGGTTTTGAGCATCCACGCCAAAATAAACACCGGCCCCGATATCCTCTGCGCGGGCCTGCACCCCACCGACTGTGGGATAGTATGCTGCCTTGGCCCACTCCTGGTCGCCAGCCGCTCCATCGATCTGCGGAGTAAACACCCCAGAGAATTTTTGAGAAGTATCCACTGCAGCCTCAGGAATGATCGGCACTTTCAGGAAGGTTGGCACAGGCTGATCCAGACTGGTATAGACTTTCTCAAGCAAAGAACGGAACCCCTGGTCGAAATAAGCGTCGTTACCCGAGTCTTGATCACTGCCATACCACCAGAACCAGTCGGAGCCCTCCGCAAAGTACATGTAGTTAAACGCGTCTTTCAATGCCTGATCTGAAGGAGCCTGTTTCTTGCCCAACTCATAATCCTGCAAGAATTTGCGCACTTTGCCCAAATAGTTCCAGGCAGTCGTTTCTTCTGGTTCACCGATCCAGGTATCATAATTGGCACTGAACCAGGCGCCTGAATACAAAGTGTCCAGTTTTTCTTGCTGGGGAAACATTGACAGGTATTCAGAAGGCGTGACCGTTTTGATCGTCTGGCTGGCAGAGAGATCAGCATAAAGCGCATTCAGAAATTCTTTGCCATCATTGTCATAGTTTTCCCAGGCGTTCTCTCCATCCAGAATCACACTCACCAGATGTGGACCAGTTGCCCTTTCCGCCTTCAGTTCGGCACGGATATTCTCAAGCCGCTGCATAAAATCAGCCGCCGCTTCTTTGCCAGGGGTCTGAGAATAGGTAAAGCCTAATTTATCTGAAAGCAAAGTATCCCGGAAGACCATCATCACTTCCGGACCTTGAATCGGGCCATCTGCTCGCCCCTGAACGAAATAAGGGCGGTAAAGCTGATCTGCCTCAAGCACTGTATCGCTGCTATCGCGAGTGAAAGAGCCAATCCCGAGAGAACTGGCTAACTCTTCTTCACCCGAAGCCATCCAGGTGAAGCCGGCATTGCCCACCAGAGGCACAATATCCTGCGAAACAGCCCCTTCCGCCGGCCAAAGTCCGCGGGGAGCTACGCCATAAGTTTCTGTGTAGATTTCAACACTCTGATTTAGCTGAGCAATGGCATCCTGCACATAAGAAAACTGTTTGGGTAATTCTGCGTTCGGATTGCTTTTCGCAGCTTCATTCGAGTTATAGATCAAGGGCAAAATCGGGTGTGCCAATGGAGTGGTAATCACCTCGATCTGACCCTTCTCCTGCAATTCTTTATGAATCGGCAATACTTCAGCCATAATGCGGCGGACTTCGCTGAAGATGACTGCCTTATCTTCTTCACTGAAATCGTGATCTTTGGCGACCAAAGTTGCCAGCGACTCCTTGGCCAGCTCATCCGGGTCCATCCAGGCCAGATTGAACCAGATCTGCAGATCACGAAAATCCTGTTCGCTAAAAGTGGTCATGGCCTTCTGAATTTCGGCATCACTGGTACCGCCACGAAGATCAAGCAGGCGTTTATATCCCGGATGCACACGAATCATGTGATCCCAGTTAGCATCGAAGAAACGGGTCAACAAGAACGTTTTCTCCTCATCGGTCAGGCTGGCTGCCGGCTTCTCAGAGAGCACCCAGTATTCATCCTTGGCCCCATTGTTAACATAATCATTCAACTGCTCAATCAAGACTGGAGTTAGATTAAAAGTCACGTGCACATTTGGATACTTGGCCACGGTAGCAGCCATGTCATAATAATCTTTGGTGGCATGAACTCTGACCCAGGGGCGGGTGTAATACCCGGCATCGTCTTTGTAATACAGCGGCTGATGTTGATGCCAGAGAATGTTCACATAGAGCACATCCTCTGAATTCGCCGCAGCAGTAGCCGCCTGAGTAGTATCGGCTGTCTGCCCCACCGGCTTCACCGCCTGCCCGCAGGCGGCCAATACAAACGTCAACAGAATCAGAGCCGTCATGGCTCGAGAAAGCTTTTTCATACGCGCGATTTCCTCCTTGCTTAAAACAACCCCGCACAGGCAAGAATGACGAGGCGGGGTTGTTCAGCCAACATTATGGAAAGGAAAAGATTATCCTTTGACGCTGCCCAGGGTCAACCCGCTGATCAGCCACTTGGATGAATAGAGGAAGAGGGCCACTACCGGGATCATGACCAGAATAGAGGCAGCCGAGAACTGGCCCCACTGAGTCTGGAATTGACCCTGCAAACGCTGTAAGCCCAACGGCCAGGTGAGCATTTCTTCCTGATTTCCGAGCATGACCCGAGCCAACAGGTAATCATTCCAGGCTGTAGTGAAGTTGAAGAGGAAGGTGATCGCCAGCGCCGGGGTAGAAAGCGGCAGGAGGATATACCAGAACGACTGCAACTGGTTAGCTCCATCAATTCTGGCGGATTCCTCCAGATCAAAAGGAATCGTGTCGTAGTATCCCTTCAAAATCCAGATACTGAAAGGCACCGAAGTTACACAATAAGCAATGACCAAACCGCGGTAGGTACCCACCAATCCCAATTTAATGGCCAGAATGTAGATCGGAATCATTAACATGGAAGCCGGGATCATCTGAGTGGTCAGCAAGAAGATCAGCCCTACAGAGCGACCCGGGAACTTCCAGCGCGAGAAAGCGTAGGCTGCCGTCGCCGCTAAAATTACCCCAATGACCGCCGAAGCAATCGTAATCGCCAAACTGTTCCAAATCCAGCTCAAGAAAGGCTTTTCAAAAAGGATAATGTGATACGACTGGAGGGTCGCATCCGGCGGGATCAGAGACAGATCTGTCGAAAGCAAGCGATCTCCCGGCCGCAGCGAAACGGCAAAAATTCTCAATACCGGGAAGATAGACAGAAAACAGGCAATCCACAAGGTAAGGTGAATCAAAATCCGTTTGAAAGGAGAATCCTGGCGACCGCTATAAAAGAAAGATTTCTTGCGGCGCTTCACAACTGGCGTAACCACTGAATTCGTAGTGCTCATGATTCATACACTCCTTTCAAACTCTTCGTGTATTTCAGGTAGAAGATTGCATAGATCAAAAGCAGAGCAAAGACCACAAAGGCGAATGCAGCCGAGAACCCGTAGCGATTGTACTGGAAGGCGGCTCTGAACAAACCCGTGACCAGAATATCCGAAGATTCAAGCTCGTTTTGATTGATAAAGAAGGGAACGTTGAAGTTATTGAACGTCCAAAAGGTGCCCAGCAAAATGACCGGCGTCATGACCGGCTGCAGCAAAGGCAGGGTGATGTGACGGAACATTTCGAAGCCGCTGGCACCATCCATCTCGGCTGCCTCGTAATACTCGCCCGAGATGCTTTGCAGTCCGCCCAGCAAGATCACCATCATGAACGGAATGCCCAGCCAGATATTCACCATACACATCGCAATGAAGTTTGCGACCGGCTCAGTCAACCATTGCACTGGCTGCAATCCAATCGCTTGCAACACTACGTTGAAATAGCCAAAAGAAAAATTGAACTCACCGCGCCAGGCTAAAACTGCGATCACCTGCGGCACAGCCCACGGGAAGATCAAAATGGCACGGTAAATTCCCTTGCCCTTCATCTGGCGATTCAGCAACATCGCCAGGAAAAGCCCACCCGCTACGTGGAAGAAAACGTTGACCACCGTCCACAAAATGGTCTGCCCCAACAAGGGGAAGAACATTTTTTGCTTCAGCACCGGTTCGGTAAATACCCGAATGTAATTCGTGATGCCGATGAAAGACGGGTTTTTGAAGGATCTCAATGACATATTCGTCAGTGAAAGCCTGAACTCCCAGATGAGGGGATAAATGACCAACGCAATAAGTCCGATGGCAGCCGGTGCCAAAAGCATAAAGGGAAGAGCATACTTGTACTTCAGAAGCTTTACCAGCACCAGGTACAACAATGCTTCCAGGATCACCGTCCCGGCAAGAATGAAGAGGATAGTAAGCCCCACTTCATTGAGACTTTTTAGAAACACACCCGATGTGATCATGAGTGTTCCTCCTAGTTTTCAATTTCATAAAACGAAAATCCCAACTGCAGAAATACTTATCCTGAACTCGAGTTCAAAATAATCATCGGGATTTTTTGAGTATCGCACCCTCACATCCAGATGCGGAAATTTCTGAGATGAAATGTGAAAGAGGGAAATCAGGCCGGGCCAGAGAAACCCGCCCGGCCTGATTATTTATGAGAGAGGAAAGCCCCCCTCAAAATGGAGCAATTATTGAAGCTGAGAAATGCAGGTCTCGGCAGCAGTCTGGGATTTGGCAGCCGCATCGGCAGCAGTCTCGGTATTGGCGAAGACAGCCTGCATCTCGGGTTTCAAGCTATCCCACACGCAGCGCATTTCAACGACGGTGGGCATCGGGGTGCCGTAGCTCATCTGTTCAGCAGAGCCAGAGAGGATAGGATCATCGGTGATCATCTTATCGCTCAAGGCCTCTTTCAAAGCCGGCAGACGGGTCAGTTTAGAAACCATATCCAACTGGTTCTCTTTGTCAGTCGCGAAATTCATGAAATCAACAACCGCATTGAGTTTGTCGCCAGACAGATCTTTTGGAATCATGAAGAAGACGCCAGAGGTATACGGAGCGGGATAAGCGTTGGTGGAAGAAACCATGGGGATCGGGGCAACGCCCAGATTGTCGCCCAAGGCATCCTTGTATCCACTCAGGGACCAGTCGCCATTGATGATCATGGCAGCATTGCCCTCTTTGAAGAGGGTATCGGCGCCATCATAATCGCTCTCGGCCGGAACCAAACCATCGGTGTACTTCAGATCATAGACGAACTGCAAAGCAGCGGTCATTTCGGGGGTATTCAGGGTAGGAGTCACGCCATCAGCAGCGAAGACTTTACCATTGAAGCCACCCAACCAGGGGATGAAGAAGAAGGGCTCGGTCTGGTTGAAGACCAGGGCATACTTCCCAGGATTATTCTTCATGAATTCCTGGCCCATGGAGACCAATTCATCGGTATTTGCCGGAGCTGTTGCCATCAAAGACTTGTTGTACAGCAGCATCAGGTGGTTACCATTGGAGATAGGCACACCCCAGGTCTGACCATCAGGGCTCTTGACAGCATCGGTAGCGCTGCTCACGAACTTGGAAAGATCAACCAGATTGTCCACCGGCTGAATCAAATCAGCAGCAGTGAAGGGGCCAAGATGATCGCTAATCGTCCACAGCAGATCAGGAGCGGCACCGGCCAAGCTGGCGGTCTGGAAGTCTTCACGCAGGGTTTCAACATCTTTGTTGATCACAACGAAGGTCACTTCCGGATGGGCAGCCGTGTAGGCATCAGTCAAAGCCTGAACATACTGCAAGCCACCATCGGTCTCGCCTTCTTTTGTCCACAATGTGATCTCAACGGGGGTAGCAGGAGCTACGGTAGTAGCAGCAGCGGGTGCTTCAGTAGCCGGAGCCGCAGTAGGGGCCGCGGTCGGGGTAGCGCAAGCTGCCAATGCAAATGCAGCGACCAGAATAATGCTGATCAAAGGGAACAACTTCTTAGCCATTTTTCTCTCCTTAAATTTTTTCGATTACTTTTTTAACCTGTGACTTCTATTCCATTGTATAGATATCTGTCCAACCACCTCCCTTCAGTTTTAATTTTCAATCTCTTGATGCAAGATCAATGAAAGTGCTTGAACCACTGCACCCATTGCGGAAGACCGACGTCCTAATAAAGCCGTTGAGATCCTGAGGCGTTTCGACGCCATTCTCAAACTGCGTTTCTGTACGGTCTGACGGATCGGTTCGAGCAACAAATCACCAATTTGGGAAACTCCCCCTCCAATAATTATCATAGATGGGTTAAATAGATTAACTAAACCTGCAATGGCGGTGCCTAAATGCGCTCCAGTTTCAGAAAGGATCTGCTGCGCGACCAGATCACCATTACAAGCCGCTGCAATCACATCCTTGGATTGAATGGAATCCACAGGGCGAATTGTGCTCAATTCCGTACGCTGGCCTTTTTTCACCAGTTCCACTGCCCGTTTGGCAACTGCATTCCCCCCAGCCATGGCTTCCAAACAACCCCGGTTGCCGCAGGAGCATAACGGGCCATTCTCGTCGATGGTAATGTGCCCAATTTCGCCTGCGGAACCATCCGCGCCGTGATAGATCTGCCCATCCAACAGCATTCCGGCACCAATTCCCCGGCCCACTTTGACGTAGGCCAGATTTTCTTCGCCGCGGCCAGCGCCATAGGCCCACTCACCAATGGCACCTAATTCAGCGTCGTTCCCGAGTGTAACGGGCACGTCCCAAAGCGATTGGATATAGCTTTCGATGGGGAATTTGTCCCAGCCTGGCATAATGGGAGGCTCAGAGACCATTCCTCCGCGCAAGACGACCGGTCCTGGCACTCCCAGGCAAATCGCTTTGATTTCTTCCATGCGCAAATTCATTTCCATGAGCATTTGGTGTAAATGTTCATCAATTTGCGAGATAATTTTTTGCGGACCGTCATCGATATCGATGGTCCATTCGACATCCTTGACCACGTGCGCGGCATAATTGGCCAGCAACATGGTCACGTGAGTTGCACCCATATCCATCCCGACCACGTAGCCACGGTGCGGATTGATCTCCAAAACAATTGGTTTTCGGCCTGAACGAATTTGTCCTTCCACTTCATCGACGATCCCCATCGCCTGCAGATCATTGATGATCGAGGTAATCGCCGCCCGGGTCAAGTTCAACTCGCGCGCTAATTCAACTCTAGAAATTCCATTGGGGGTAAAACGAATTAAATCAATAATGGCATGTTTATTGAGGTTCTTGACATTCTCTTTCGGGACAGACCAGAAAAAAGTACTCACTAAATCCTCATTAAAACTGCTTTAATCTTATGTCCTAATTATATCAAAGGAAAATCCAATGTCAAGCAAATAAACACAATTATATTTTTGTGTTAATTAAATTAATTCTAACTGTTCAATTGGAAGATCAGCGAAAAAGATCAACCTCTTGAAACAGGTATAATCAGGAGAACGAGGAAAACCCATGAAATGGCGATTATTGCTCTGTGAAGCTCAAAACGGCGCCTGGAACATGGCCGTCGATGAAGCGCTCCTCTTTGCCACGGCCAGCCATCAATCCCTGCCCACCCTGCGCCTGTATGGCTGGCAGCCGGCCTGTCTGTCTCTGGGCTATGCTCAGCCCTTTGCCGAAGTGGATGAACCCGCCATTCGACACAATGGCTGGAGTATCGTCCGCCGGCCCACTGGCGGGCGGGCGATCTTGCATACCCAGGAAATCACCTACTCCTTCACCGCTCCGCAGGAATTCTTCCTGGTCGCCGGTACACTCTTGGAAAGCTACCAGCGCATCTCGGCAGTACTATTACGGGCTCTGGAATTGCTGGGAACCCCGGCGCGAGCAGACCAGGAGTATCAACCCCTGACCGCTGAGCAGCGCAAGGAACCCATTTGCTTCGAGACTCCTTCCAATTATGAAGTCACTGTCAATGGGAAAAAGATCATCGGTTCCGCGCAGGCGCGCAAGTACGGTGGAGTGCTGCAGCATGGCTCCTTACCCCTGAACGGAGACATTACCCAGATCGCCGAGGCACTCGTGTTTCAGACAGAAGAAGAAAGAGAACAGGCCCGCCAACGCATCCACGCTCACGCAACCACCTACGCCGCTGTCTCTGGTCGAGAGATTTCCTGGCAAGATGCCGCGCAGAGCTTCATGGCCGCCTTCACCGAGGTCATGCAGGAAACGCCTGATCAAAGCGGACTTTCAGCAGAGGAAAATGCGAAAACGGCGGAATTTCTTGAATTACACTATGCGAACCC
>JAAZOQ010000218.1 GCA_012797695.1 Anaerolineaceae bacterium
AAACGAGCTCCGTGACAAACATCACAGGGCACGTACACGTCTGGCAGGAACTGCATCTCGATGCGTAGCTGTCCCTGCCCCTGACAGGCTTCACACCGCCCGCCATGAACGTTGAACGAGAAACGGCCAGACTTGTACCCCCGCATTTTGCTTTCGGGCAGGCCCGCGAAAAGAGTACGGATTTCATCGAACATGCCAGTATAAGTACCCGGGTTTGAACGAGGGGTACGGCCAATAGGAGATTGGTCGATATTAATCACCTTATCCAGATACTCCAGGCCTTCGATCCGCTCTACCTTTCCTGGTTGGGTATGGGCACGATTCAGATCGCGTGCCAGGTAATTATAGAGAATATCATTCATCAAGGTCGACTTTCCTGACCCCGAGACCCCGGTAATGCACACAAATTGTCCGAGCGGAATTTCGACAGTGATGTTCTTGAGATTGTTCTCGCTGGCGCCAACGATTTTAAGCATCTTGCCATTCCGCGGATGCAGCTTCTTGGGAATGGGCACCTGCTTCCGTCCAGACAGATAAGCCCCGGTCAAACTTTCCGGGTTCGCCAGAATTGCCTCTACCGGGCCTTCGGCAATGACTTTGCCTCCGTGTTCGCCTGCACCCGGCCCCAGATCAACGATCCAGTCAGCGGAGCGAATCGTTTCTTCATCATGTTCGACCACCAGCACGCTGTTGCCCTGATCACGCAGGTGCTTCAGAGTTGCCAGCAACCGGTCGTTATCCCGCGGATGCAGCCCAATAGAAGGTTCATCCAGCACGTACAGCACCCCCATCAGGTGTGAACCAATCTGGGTTGCCAGACGAATCCGCTGTGCCTCGCCGCCGGAGAGTGAACCGGCAGAGCGGCTCAGTGTCAGATAGTTCAAGCCAACATCGACCAGAAAACCCAGACGCGCCTGAATTTCTTTGAGGATACGTTCTGCAATGGCCTGCTGACGCGCATTCAATATTCCGCTCTCTCCCGACAACTTCTGAATGAATTCGAGAGTGCGATTGACCGGCCAGGAAGTGACCTCAACAATGTTATGACCATCCACCGTCACTGCCAGAGCTTCCGGGCGCAAACGCTGTCCTTTGCAGGTTGGGCAGGGACGATCACTCATAAACTCGCCAATTTTATTGCGAATGTATTCCGAGTTCGTCTCACGATAGCGCCGCTCCAGATTAGGGATCACTCCCTCGAAGCTGGCCTGAAAGCTGGTCTGCCGCTCGTGGCGACCTTCCATGGTAATCGAGATAGCCTCTTTGCCAGTGCCATACAGGATCTTCTCCAGCTTCTCCTGCAGAATCGTGTTGACCGGCGCATCCAGATCAATCTTGTATTCTTTGGAGACGGCTTCCACCATCTGCCAGTAATATCCGCCTTGATCGCGTGGACCATTCCATTCCAGTGCAGCAATAGCACCGTCATTCAGCGAGCGCTCGCCATCCGGCATCAGCAGCTCCGGGTCGATCTCCAGCTTGCTGCCCAGCCCTTCACAATCAGGGCAGGCACCATGCGGGGTATTGAAAGAAAACGTACGCGGCTCGATCTCAGGCAAACTGATCCCATGTTCGGGGCAGGCCAGGTGTTCAGAAAAGAAAATATCCTGCGCCGGCTCTACCGACAGGTTCTGAACCGTCAGATAGCCTTCGCCCACTTTAAGCGCCGTCTCCACTGAATCGGTGAGACGGGAACGATTGGTTTTGACTTCCTCGGTTTCCGTTGTCCGAGAAACGACGATGCGGTCCACTACCGCTTCGATGGTATGAATCTTATAGCGGTCCAGTTCGATCTCATCCTCGAGGTTATACACCATTCCATCTACCCGCACCCGCACGAACCCAGCCTTGCGAATCTCTTCAAAGACTGCCTGATAAGTTCCCTTACGCGCCCGTACTACCGGCGCCAGGATCAGTAGCTTGCTCCCCTCTGGCATAGCTTCGATGCGATCGACGATCTCCTGCGCGGATTGCTTGACCACAACCCGTCCGCAGATCGGGCAGTGAGGCACCCCCACCCGTGCAAACAACAGACGCAGATAATCGTAAATTTCGGTGACCGTCCCCACCGTCGAACGTGGATTGCGTGAAGTGGCTTTCTGATCAATTGAAACCGCCGGAGAAAGGCCATCGATTGAATCGACATCCGGTTTCTCCATCTGCCCTAAAAATTGGCGAGCATACGCTGAAAGGCTTTCGACGTACCGTCGCTGCCCTTCAGCAAAAATCGTATCGAAAGCCAGCGAAGACTTTCCTGAACCAGACAACCCGGTAATCACCACCAGCTTGTCTCGTGGAATCTCGACATTGATATTCTTTAGATTGTGAGAACGAGCACCCGTTACCCGAATCGTGTTTTGAGTCATTGAGCATCTTCCATTTGAACAAATTTTCTATACCGCTATTCTATCACAAACGCAACGAAAAATTATAACATTTTCGAAAAAAAGATAAAAAAAGCAAAATCTGGTTATCATTAACAAAAGAAGAATGAGATTGTTATTCTTATTCTGACAAATATTGTATAATATATCGCAATAAAGGATGAATTATGAAAACCACAAATCGAAATTCGACCCGAATCGCGATCATCGGCGTGGGCAACGTCGGTGCCACATTCGCTTATGCTCTTCTGGGCAGCGGTCTTGCTTCTGAGATTGTTTTGATCGACAACAATAAACAGCGCGCCGAAGGTGAGGCCATGGACCTCAATCATGCGGTTCCCCTGACCCATTCCACCCGCATCTGGGCAGGGGATTATTCTGATTGTGCTGGCGCGGCAATCGTCGTCATCACCGCAGGCACGGCCCAAAAGCCAGGGGAAACCCGCCTTGATCTGGTACAGCGCAACTATGCCATTTACCAATCGATCATCCCTCAGGTGATCCAGTACAACCCGGATGGTCTGCTGCTGATCGCCTCGAATCCGCTCGACATCTTGAGCTATGCCGCCATGAAACTCTCGGGTTTGCCTGCCAACCACGTGATTGGCTCAGGAACCATTCTGGATACCGCTCGCTTCCGCTACCTGCTCAGCCAGCACGCCGGCGTGGATCCACGCAGCGTGCATGCTTACATCATTGGTGAACACGGCGACAGCGAAGTACCAGTCTGGTCGTCGGCCAACATTGCCGGCATGGCTCTCTCGGACTACTGCAAAATGAACTGCGAAGAGTATAACGAAGACGTTTACGCCAAGATATTCGAACAGACCCGTGATGCAGCATATCACATCATTGAACGCAAAGGTGCCACTTTTTACGGCATTGGCATGGGATTGGTACGCATCTGTGAAGCCATCCTGCGCGGGCAGCATACCGTACTTTCCGTTTCAACCTTGATCCACGATTATTACGGCATCGACGACGTCTACCTCAGCCTCCCCTGTGTGGTTGGGCGTGATGGTGTCAGCAAGTTCCTGCGACTGCCACTTGACGAAAAAGAGGTCGAAGGTCTGCAGCAATCTGCCCAGGTACTGAAAGAAACTATCCATAAATTAGGGCTGTAAGAGAAACCTTTACAAACTGTTAACCCCGCCTTGACCAGCGGGGTTATTTTTTCCGTCATAATAAGGGATATTCCCTATATAATGAAAACATCCCACTCGAAAGGATTCCTTTATGGAAGCGACTGCACCTCTACCCGTCGAAAACGAAAAGCAACACAAGAAAGCGATCTGGGCATGGACGATGTACGACTGGGGCAATTCAGCCTTCGCGACCACCATCATGGCCGCCGTACTGCCAGTCTATTACGCTTCGGTAGCCGCCAGTAATCTACCCAGCAATATTGCTACTGCCTATTGGGGTTATACCTCCTCTATTTCCGCTTTGATCGCAGCGATCATCAGCCCCATTCTGGGAGCAATAGCCGATTTTAGAGGCTCGAAAAAGAAGTTCTTGACCGCTTTTATGATCCTTGGTGTCACCGGCACTGCCTTGCTTTATCTGGTCCAATCGGGTGATTGGCTTCTGGCATCCATTTTCTTCGTATTTGGCAACATCGGTTTTGCTGGCAGTCTGGTCTATTACGACGCGCTGTTACCGCACGTAGCCACACAGGACGAGATTGATAACGTTTCTTCCCGCGGTTACGCTATGGGGTACATCGGCGGCGGTCTTTTGCTGGCCATCAACCTGGTCATGATCATGGTTCTGCCCGGGCTGATCCCAGGTCTGGATACCACCCTGATGACGCGTCTTTCTTTTGTCACCGTTGCGATCTGGTGGGCCTGTTTCACCCTCCCGTTATTGATCCATGTCAAAGAGCCTCCCCGCCGCATTGAAGCGGGTGAGGAATCTGAACACCCGATCACCGTCAGCTTCCGGCGCCTGATCAAGACCTTCAAAGAAATTCGCAAATATCGCGAGCTTTCTCTGGCAATGCTGGCCTTCTGGGTTTATGCCAATGGGATCGGCACCATTATCGTGATGGCTACGGCTTATGGAACTGAACTGGGGTTCAGCCAAACCACCTTGATCGGCACTCTGCTCATGGTCCAATTTGTTGCTGCCCCGTTTGCCTTTTTGTTCGGTTGGCTCTCCAAGAAGATCGGTACCAAAAAATCCATTTATATCAGCCTGGCCATCTATACCGCTATCGCGGTGGCGGGATACTTCCTGTACCACGAATGGCAATTCTGGGTACTTGGCTTTGCCGTTGCCACCGTACAGGGAGGAAGTCAGGCTTTGAGCCGCTCTTTGATCGGCAAGCTGATTCCCAAGAGCAAATCGGCTGAATTCTTTGGTTTCTTCAGTGTCTTCGAGAAATTCGCTTCCATTCTGGGGCCAGCCATTTTTGGAGTGGTTTCAACCATCATGGGAGAATCACGTTTGAGCATTGCGTCACTCGTTCTCTTCTTTATCGTCGGCATCATCATCCTGACCAAAGTGGATGTTGAAAAAGGAATTGCCGTCGCAAAAAGTGAAGAAGAAGAACTGGTCGCCGCAGCTCGCTAAGCAAAAGAAATTCCAGATAACCACAAACGACTGGCGTTAGGCCAGTCGTTTGTTTGTTTTATCTCAATCGTCAAAGGGTCACTGATTAAAATCCGTTTCGATCTGATATTCCGCGGGCTGCCGGGTGAAGCGTGAAGTACCGCTGATGATCACCGTTACGTCTGCTCCGTCGATCGTCAGAATCAAAGGCTGGCCATCGCTCACCTGATATTTTTCCACCGTGGTCTGATTGCCCGATCCGCTGATCAAAGAAACCAGAAAAGTTTGCGGCAATTGATTTTCAATGCGGCTAAAGCCGACCAGATTCCAGCCGCCATCGTCGCTTTCGAATCCCGTTTCATAGTCCAACTGCGGAACCGAAATTTGATCAATGACCATTCCTTCTCCGGTAACCCCCTCATCAGTCACGTATTCGAACCGCAGCATGACTTTCTGCCCCGCAAACTGAGAAAGATCTACGTCCTCGGTCAACCAGCCATCAGAGGAACCATTGTAACCACAGCCAAAGTTATTCCCGGTTGTGTTATTGGTAGTGCATGATGGGGTATCCAGCATCTGCCAGGTTTGCCCTTCATCCGTGCTGGCCAAAAGATAGGCAAAATCGTAATCCTGTTCAATATCGAACCAGGTATGATAAATAAAATCGATGTTTCCACTCAGATCTGTAAAATCGAAGGTCTTCGTCATCTGAGTAATCGACATATCATCCATATTCGACCACACATAATGGCTGCCTTCCAGCGGATATTCTGAAAGCACCGGGGCAGTCGGGGCCCCATCGATCACAATCTCGTAAGGCTGACTGCAGGTGAAAGCATAATAATCAGTACCATACTGATTGACATCTCCTTCAATGGTACCAGAACCACAGACCTCGCTCACAGCGGCAGAGGCAAAGTCGGGAACGCCCGAGTAATTAGCGTATCCATAACGTCCATCAGCCAGAGAAGGATTATCCAGATAATTCGCCACGGCCCAATCCTGAAAAACATCATCCGCCGTGACCGGCTTCCCCGTCAATGAATCGGTAGCATTGTTTTGCGCCAAAACCTCATCGATACTCTGCATCCCATTATCCGTATTGGCAACAACTGCTTTGGTAGTATCTTCCCCAAAGCGATCCAAGAGATAAAGGGTGAACAGAAAACTTGAGCCATAATGAGCACTGGTCGCCGAATCATCATTCGGCCATTCGGTCAAATTAATATCCGGATCCATGGCGAAGAGTTCATCAAAGCCACCAGGGTTATACCCATTCAAATATACCGCCAGTTCGGAGAAACCTTCATTCAGCCAGAGCTGTTCATTACCATCGTGATCTTCATGGATCAGGTGCTGAAATTCGTGTGCCATGACGTCCATGACGTAGGTATCTGCCAGATCCTGATTTTCAGCATTCAAGTAGAACATTTCGTGCTGATTCGAGTACTGTTGAATTTGCTGGGGATAAGAGTCACTGAAAGAAGTGTACCCGGCCACGTTATCACCAATCCCCGTGCTGTAAAGAATGTACACATGCGAGTCATCGTCGATCCCAGGGTTGCGTTCGGAGCCAAAGAACTCACGGTCAGTTTCATAGATCTTGTTCGAAAAAGTCTCGACAGCTTTTTTTAAAGCTACTTTGTCATACTGCACGCCATTTTCGACCCAGAAATAGACGTGATCCGTCTGGTAACGCAAGGTTGCCGTCACCTGTTGGTTCTCATTGGTATCCCCATCCATCACCCAGAATTGAGCTTCGTCGCCATTGTGATATTGTGGGGCTGGATGAATCATTTGCTCAGAAGAGAGCGTAATTCCGTAAAACTGCTCAGAAAGCTGAATCCAATCTGCCTCTGGAATCGTCGTGCCCTGCAGGGCAGCCAGAGTTTGCTCCGGCGTATCGCTAAAGGTATGCGGGGTTGTCGGGGTTGACCAGGGAGCAGGGCTAGAGATCACCTCGGTCGGCTCCACCCAATCTGCCGTCGAATCCAGAGTAGATTGAACATCTGAGATGATTTCCTTGCCCAGATCAGTAAATCGCAAAGAAAGTCCACAGGTGACCGCCAGGCACAATCCCAGCACGATCAACACCAAAAATACAATTAAGATTGCTTTTTCAGAACGATCCATTTGTTTCCCCTTGTCTTATTTGTGTTTGACTGCTCCAGCGCCAGACAGCTGCTACAAGGCCTAAGGTAAACCAGAGATAAGGCAGAGCAAAGCTATCCACGCTAAAACCCTCGATGATAAATGCCATTAACATACAGATTCCCATCCGGCCCACGGTCACCTTCATGCGGTCCGCGGATTGGGTCAGCTTGAAAGCCGTGATACCGGTAACAACCAGCAGCAGCAGGAAAAAGGAAAACCCGACAATCCCTGTTTCAGCCAGAATTCGTGACCACATGCTTTTAACATTCATCAACCCGCTGGTATGATAGATCAACTGCCGCACCTCGGCCAGGTTCCAGGCATTATCCGGCAAATTCTGAGTGAAGTAGAAGCCAGCGTTACCGATCCCCACTCCGATCAATGGATGCTGGTTAAAGGTACGCCAACCTGCCTGCCAGTAGGTGAAACGCTCCCCAAATTGGAGTGTATCTGCATATTTGGTAAAACCTGACTGAGCCAGAATGTCCAGTGAAAAAACCTGTTCCATGCGCGGATCGATCTTGCTCAACACGTAAACCATGCCAGTTGCTCCCCCCACATAGATCGCCAGCAATCCCAGAATCAACCCGGTCGTGACCAAACCACGTGCGGTTTTCGACCCTACCTTTTGAGAGATTTTCTTTACCACCCAGACATTGAGCTGCACAAAGAAAAAGCCCAAAGCCAGAATGAAAGCTCCCAACCCGGCACGGGAAAGGGTTTTGAACAATACTCCAAAGCCCACCACCAGCAAAACATTTTCCAGAGAGATCTTCCAGATTTTCTTGCGTGCTGCGGTATAGTTGCTGATCGTCGCTCCCAGCCAGTAAGGCAAATAAACCATGTTCAGAATGTGTGCCAGCCAGGAAGGTTCAGCCGCAAAACCTACAGAACGAATTCCAAAGAAAGTGGTAGTGGTAAACAAATGCTGTACCACCCGCAAATAGGTCGGCGTATCACCAGGGGATAAAAAGGTGATGGCACTGACCAGCACGTCCCAGCCCAGCATGATTGCCCCACCCCAGTTGATTGCCTGCAAAGTTTGGCGAATCTTGTGGTCGTCATGCGGCAAAACAGTTGCTATTAAATAAAAAAGTATGCCAATGCAGAA
>JAAZOQ010000219.1 GCA_012797695.1 Anaerolineaceae bacterium
TCTTGTTTAAAGATCAGCCAGAACTTACTCATGAGGAACCTCTTGGTTTTTGACCACCTCAATGAAGATTTCATCCAGCGAGGGCATGGCGATCTCAAATTTTTCGAGGGTCAGATGAGCGGACATCAATTCTTGTAAGATCGTTTGCGGCAGGATCCCTTTTTCAAGATGGAGCAAAGAACTCCCATTGACTTTGTCGATGGAGGTAACTCCTGCGATGGGCGTTGGCAGGGGATCGGGTGAACTGACCAGTACCGCGGGTTTGGCAAATTTCTGCTGGATTTCATGCAGGGTACCGTAAAGCATGGCCTGACCTTTGTTGATTAATACCAGACGATCGCATAGCTCTTCTACCTGGTTCATCTGATGAGTGCACATGACCACTGTTTTCCCGGCAGCGCGCTGTTCGCGCAGCAGGTCTTTGACCATTTGGGTATTGACGGGATCCAGTGCAGAAAAGGGTTCATCGATGATGATCAATTCTGGATCGTGGATCAGGGTGGTGATCAACTGCGCTTTTTGTTGCATTCCTTTGCTCAACTCTTTGAGCTTTTTCTTCCGATGCTCAATCAGATCAAAACGCTCCAGCCAGGTCTGAATCCTATTTTGAGCTGTGGCTTGATCGATTCCTTTCAGAGTTGCCAGATAAGTTAAGCAGCGATCCAGCGGCATGTCCTGGTACAGGCCACGTTCCTCAGGTAAGTACCCGATCAGATTCTTTTTGCTTTCATCCATTGGCCCACCCAAGATAACGACCTTTCCTGAATCGGGCTTGAAGATATCAAGGATGATGCGGATGGTGGTGGTCTTGCCGGCGCCATTAGGACCGAGCAAGCCAAAAATTTCACCTGAATTCACATCAAAGCTGACATCATTGACAGCGATTTGTGTGCCAAATTTTTTTGTGATATTTTGAACATTGATAGATGTCATAGGATCCTTCCCTTTATGATGATAAGTGGATTATAGCAATAAATTAATTCACCCCTTTCTATACGTAGAAAGGGGTGAAAGAGTTTCTGTTTAAAAGTTTTTGTTATTCTTTGGTGTAAGCTTCTCCGTCTGCGGCGGGGACGTGGCCTTTTCCAACGAACCCGGCCAGGACGATCATGGTGATCAGGTAGGGAGCCATGGACATGAATTCAGAAGGAATCGCACTGCCCAGCAGGGAAAGCTTGGATCCCAGGGAATCGGCGAAGCCGAAGAGCATCCCGGCACCGAGAGCGCCAAAGGGAGAGTAGTTGCCGAAGAGCATGGCAGCCAGGCCAATGAAGCCTTTACCAGCGGTCATTCCTTCGTCGAAACGGCCTACCGAACCCAGGGTCAGGAAGGTGCCTGCCAGACCGGCAATTACCCCACCCAGCAGCACAGCAATGTAGCGGGTCTTGATGACGTCGATTCCCAGTGTATCCGCGGCCTTTGGATGTTCACCAACGGCGCGATGGCGCAGGCCCCAACGAGTAGAGAACAGGGTAAATTGCAGTACGAAGACCAGAATAAACATGACGTACACGAAGAAGGTCGTGTTGAAGAAGATTGGTCCGACAAGCGGAATATTGGCCAGCCCCGGAATGGGGAAGCGGTTAAACATTGCCGGGCTGTTTAAATTCTGGTGAACCTGCAAAAACTTTTGTGAAATGAAAGAAGTCATGCCGGTCGAGAAAATGTTGATCACCGTACCGGAAATGATCTGATCAATCTTGTATTTGATTGACAATACTGCATGCAGGGCGGCCAACAGTACTGAAGCAGCGATCCCAGCCAGCAGTCCCAGCCAGATGCTCTGGGTAACGCTGCCTACCA
>JAAZOQ010000220.1 GCA_012797695.1 Anaerolineaceae bacterium
ACCCATTCCGCATAGAGGATTCATGGCTACCTTCTTTTTGATCTTGATTTACTTTGCGTTTATCAGCCTGGGCTTACCCGATTCATTGCTGGGGGCTACCTGGCCAGTCATGCAGCCGGGCTTTGCCGTGCCGTACAGCTATGCCGGCATTGCCTCGATGGTTATCTCAGGCGGAACGATCGTGTCGAGCCTGCTGAGCGGACGGGTCATCCGGCGTTTTGGCACTGGCAAGGTGACCTTCGTCAGCGTGCTGATGACCGCCGTGGCCCTGCTGGGGTTCTCGCTGGCCCCCTCCTTTGTCTGGATTCTGGTGCTGGCGGTGCCGCTGGGGTTGGGGGCTGGAGCGGTAGATTCGGGCCTGAACGAGTACGTGGCCGAGCACTATCAGGCGCGCCACATGAGCTGGCTGCACTGTTTTTGGGGCATCGGTGCCATGACCGGCCCGTTGATCATGGCGCAGTTGATCGCTCACGATCATTCCTGGCGCAGCGGCTATCAGATCATCGCCATTCTCCAGTTCGCGCTGGTGGGGGTGCTGTTCTTCAGCCTGCCGCTGTGGAAAAAGGTCGGCTCGGCGGTTGGGGACGAGGCGAAAAGTGAGGCCCCGGCGGCTGAAAAAACGCACGGACTGCTCTTTCCGCTGCAAATCCGGGGGGTCAAGATTGCCCTGGTGGCCTTCCTGTTCTACTGCGGCGTCGAAGCGACCATGGGGCTGTGGGGCGGCAGCTATCTGGTGCGCGCTCGCGGCCTGGAGCCGGCCACAGCAGCCGTCTGGGTTTCAGCCTTCTACGGCAGCATCACCCTGGGGCGCCTGATCGCGGGTTTCGTCACCCTCAAAGTGAGCAACCGGGCCCTCATCCGCATCGGGCAGGGGATCATCGTGGGTGGGGTGGTGGTACTGTTTTTGCCGCTGCCGGCTATCTTCGCCCTGATCGGCTTCCTGTTGATCGGGCTGGGGTGCGCCCCGATCTTCCCCAGCATGCTGCATGAGACCCCGGTCCGCTTCGGCAAGGAAAACGCACAGATGGTGATGGGCTTTCAAATGGCCGTGGCCTACATCGGCTCCACTTTTCTGCCGCCGCTTTTCGGCTTCATTGCCAACGCGACCAGCCTGGCCCTGCTGCCGCTGTTCCTGCTCGTGTACGCAGCCTTGCTGCTGTTCAGCTCTGAGCGCGTCAACGCTTTGCTGGCGACACCGGTCCACGCGCGCGAGGCAGATTCACCGCATCTTGCATAAGGGGAAGAAAGCAATATCTTGCTTTAAATCACCGCCTCATTTGAGGCGGTTTTCGTTCTATTCTGGCATTCTTGATGAAAAAGGAGCATTTTTCGCTATAATTTAAACATCGGACGCAGAGAGGAGGCAGCATGCAGCAAAAAAACCGTCTTTCCCGTAAGATTCGAGTTCCTCTCATTTATGGTGTCTTTTCCATTCTGTGGATTGTGCTGAGCGATCGTCTGACCCTTCACGTTGCCAGCGATATGCAGACAGCGACCTGGATCGCTATTGCCAAGGGCAGTGCGTTTGTACTCTTTTCTACTTTGCTTATCTATCTGCTGCTGGCGTTTGATGAGCGGCGCGAGAAGGTACTCGAAGTCGAGATTGCCCACGTGCAGGAGGGCTTTTCGAGCCTGTTCGAGGATAACCCCGAACCCATGTGGATTCTGGATGTCGAGACGATGGAGTTTCTCTCGGTCAATCGTGCCGCGCTGGAGTTCTTTGGTTACGGCCATGAAGAGTTTTTGAGTTTAACCCCCTTCATGCTTTTTACGGAGGATCAGACCGATCTGCTGCGCAGACACTTCGATTCGCACGAGGAGGGTATCCGGCGCACGGGCCCTTGGCGGCTCACCTTGAAATCGGGGGAAACGCGCTATGCCTACATCGTGGTAGTGGATGTCGATTTTGCCGACCGCCGCACCCATCTGGCGACGGTGGCGGATATCAGCGAGCAAAAAGAGATCGAGGAGAAGCTCAACAAGACCACTTCAGAGCGGGATAATTACGAATCTTTTGGCTTCTCAGTCTCACACGACCTGCGGGCCTCGCTGCGTGCGGTGGATGGCTACAGCCAGATCCTGCTGGAAGATTACGGTAAGGCGCTGCCGGCTCAGGTAGTGGAATACCTCGAAAAGATCCAATCGGCGGCGGCCAACATGCAGCTAACGACGAGCAACTTGATGACGCTGGCGGGAATCTCACGCAAGAGCGTGAAACCATGCCAGGTGAACCTGAGCGACGTCGTCCACGAAATCCAGGAGCAGTTACAACGCATGGATCCCGAGCGGCGGGTGGAAGTGAAGATTACCCCCGCGGTCTATGGCTATTGCGATCCAGAATTGATCCAGACGGTGCTCTTCGATCTGTTCGAAAATGCCTGGAAGTTTACCTCCAAGACCGGGCAGGCGCGCATTGAGTTTGGCAGCCTGACGACCGCTGAAGGGGAAAAGGCATATTTCGTGCGCGATAACGGCGCCGGTTTTGACCCCAGCCAGACGCAATTGATGTTCACCCCCTTTGAGCGCTTTCATCCTGCCACGGATTTTCCGGGCAGCGGCATTGGGTTGAGCGTGGTGGCGCGCGTCATCGAGCGGCACCGGGGACGGGTGTGGGCTGAGGGACAGGTGGGACAGGGGGCCACGTTTTATTTCACCCTGGGTGAGCCGGCTTGAAAGTTGGCCTGAACCTTGCACCTTCTTGCATGATGCTGAAATGAGGAAGGTGAAAGGTGATGAATTCACGTTTGCGCTTCAAGATCATTGGTGTGCTGACCCTGTTCGTGCTGGGAGCGGCCCTGAGTGGCTGTAAAGTTGCTCCCAATACGCAGGTGGGCACCTCTGCTCCGCAATTGCCGCAGCCCAAGACCCTGTCGGACCCGACCTGGATCGCGCTGGATCAGGCCATCCATCAGGATATCGGCGGCCGCGAGGACGTGCTGGCCTACCTCATCTATAACATCAGCATCGATTCCGTACAATTTTCAGACGATGGCAGCCTGGCCCTGGTGTGGATCTCGCTGGTGGATAAGACCACCGGTTTGGTCCAATCTGGCGAGCCCGGTCTGGTCATTGGGCACAAGGCTGCTGACGGCAGTTGGAGCGTCGTGCTGCAGGCAGACCCGACCTTTGCCGCCGAATTACAGGCCGTGCCGGAAAGCCTGCTTTCAGCGGAACTCAAGACCGAATACATGCCGGCCGTACAGCAATCTTCCAAGGACGGTACAGTGTATACCGGCTACCGGTTACCGTGGACAAACGGGCAGGCGAAATACCTGACCGGCAGCATCGGCCACGTCTTTACCTATAAATCCTGCCCGAGTACCTGTCTGTATGCCTTCGATTTTGCCGACGGTACCCAGTTCCCGATTGCCGCTGCCAAGGCGGGCGTGGTCAAATACGCCGTCTGGCAGTACGAGAACGGCAATACCAGCAATGCCAATTATCTGGTGATCGAGGATGATACCACCACCCCAACCACCTACATGGTGTACTTCCATTTGGCCCAGAACAGCATCGATACCCGACTGCGTACTCCCGGGGCCAAAGTGTATCAGGGACAATTCCTGGCTAATGCCGATGATACCGGTTTAAGTACCGGCAATCACCTGCACTTTATGGTGCATGCCAACCCCGATTCTTACTGGGGAACCTCGGTCGATATCGTGTTCGACGAAGTGAGCGTCAACGGCGGACGGCCGCGTACCTGTGCCGAAGCGCAGGCTTACCCTGAGTATGGTTCACAGTGCATGCCCAGTAATCTGTATACCTCGCGCAACATGGATGATTTGAATCCATCAGGCGGGTTGACCCTGCCGGCGGCAAATACGGTGATCTCGGCGCCGAATCTGACCGTCAGCGGCTGGATGCAGGATGACGTAGGGGTCAAGAGCGGACAGCTTTATTACAAGACCGGCAGCAGTTGGGTGACCCTGGGCGATCCGCTCACCGAGCAGCGTTTTACCACCAGCGTCAACCTGTGCAGCGCCTCTTTGTCCACGGGAAAGTTCTCGTTGGGCCTGCAGGTGACCGATCAGGCCGGGCATACCTCCAACCTCGACAACTCGGCTGTAGCACTGGATTTCGAATACGATTGCAGCACCCAGCCGCCGGATTGCACCCCCGGCGAGGGGCAGGCGACGCTGTATTCCGCGGCTAATTTTGCAGGCAACTGCCAGGTGCTCGATAAGGGTGACTACAGCAATCTGGATTCACTGGCCAATGTCCATAACGGCGAAGTGCGTTCGGTGCTGCCCGGCAGCGGCGTCTCGGTGCTGCTGTACGATCAGACCGACTTTGGCGGCACGGAAGAACTGCTGCAGAATGGCGACGGTGACCTGAGCGACAACCTGGTAGGCGCCAACGCACGTTCGGTCAAGGTGGTTGATTTTCTTACCCCGCCGGCCGCGCCGGTGCTGTCCCTGCCGGGATCCGCTACTACGGAAGACTCCCTGACTCTGAGCTGGAGCCAGCAGGACGGCGTGGAAACGCGCGCCAGCCTGAGCGGCCCCAGTGATTTTGCGCAGACGCTAGACTGGCAAAACGGCGGCAGCTGGGAAGTGGGTATGCTGGCCGCGGGTGAGTATACCCTGAGCATCGAAGCCCGCAACATTGCCGGCAATACCCAGATCAGCCAGAGTTTTACCGTCAGCGAACCCAAACCCCTGCCGGCGCTCACCCTGGATGCTCTGCCGGAAACCACCAGCAGCACCTTGATCCCTCTGAGCTGGACGGTGACGAGCGGTGTGGATAACCTGGACCATTTCGAGATTCAGGTGAGCACGGATGGCGGCGACTGGGCGGATTGGACCACTCAGCCTGCCGGCGAGGACCGCTCAGCCGGTTACAGCGGTGAACTGGGGCACAGCTATGCCTTCCGCGTTCGCGGTGTAACCCCCACCGGCAAAACCGGTGAGTATGCCCAATCGACCACGGCCACCGTGGTCAGTGCGGGCTGCCAGGAAGATGAATACGAGGGAACCACCCCCGGGGATGATGACATCAGCGGCGCGGCGCCGCTCGAGATCGGAACGGCCCAGCAG
>JAAZOQ010000221.1 GCA_012797695.1 Anaerolineaceae bacterium
CAATCACAGGAACCTTGCCCAAACGAATAAAATTTATCTATCCGCAAATCGGAAAACAATTGTTCTGTGCTATACTCTAATTAATTGGCAATGAGCGAACAATTTTGGCCCGAGTGGGCACAACACTGGCAACATCATCCTTTAAAAGGATTCCTCCTCTCATTTCTTGAGGGGACTGGTCCTTTTCGCCTGTTAGTCGGGCAATTCATGCTGGCCGGGACAGTTTTTGTCGACCCCACAAAAACCGATCGCTGGCTGGCTGCAGCTGAAATTCTGGAAGATGACGACAAAAGCCACGCTTTTGCTTCAATGCTGAAAGAGGAGACCCCGCAATGAGCACTGACGAACTTTTGATCGGTCTGGTCTTCTTTCTCATCACCGCTGTATTGATCTTGACCATGACCCTGCGGCAAAAACGCAGTGGAATTACCCCTTCTTTTCGGAAAATTGCCGCCCTGGCCCGCTTCAAACGAGCCGTCAGCCTTTCAGTGGAAGAAGGATCCCGCATCCACATTTCGCTGGGGAATGCTTCGATCACACTGCCTGCCAGTGCCTCCGCTTTCGTCAGTTTGGCTGCTCTACGCCGTATCAGTCAGCTCAGCTCGGAGGGAGATAATCCCCCTATTGTCACCAGCGGCGATGCCGTACTTTCCATTCTCAGCCAGGATACTCTGCACGAAACCGCGCGCGAAAGCCACACTCTCGACCTGTATAATTCAACACTGGCCGCTCTGGCAGGGGTAACACCCCTGGCGTATGTCAGCGGCGCACTGGAACAGGTCAATGAAGAAGAGGTCAAAACCAACGTACTCATCGGCAATTATGGTTCCGAGGTCGGTTTTCTCAGCACTGCTGCCGCAGAAAAGGGAGCTTATACCCTGGCTGCCAGTGACGCCTTACCTGCACAAGCCGTGTTATATGCGACCACAGAACAGCCTCTCATCGGAGAAGAATTATTTGCCTTGCCCGCCTATCTGCATTCCACACCCATGCATAGTGCCAGTCTGCAAACGCAGGATCTGTTACGCGGCTTGCTGGTTTTAATCATGCTGGTTGGGGCCATGCTCAAATTGCTGGGGGCCGTATGAGATCCCCACTGGTGCCGCTCTTCGGGTTTCTGGTAGGCACAGTGATTCTGGCCGGGTATTTCTTCCCCGGCTCGGGAATTGCTGTCATCCGCACTCCGATGCTCGACTGGGCTGTCATCCTGAGTGGAGTCGCTGGTCTGATCGCCATCGTACATCTCATTTTTGGCGTGCATTGGCGTCGTCTGCGCGACCCTGAGCGGAATCACTTGTTCAGCTTTCTCATCATTATTTCTTTCCTGCTCACCCTGGCTGCCGGGATTTTCTTTGGCCCCACCAATAAGGTCTATCAAAAAGTGGTCACCGAAATTCAGATGCCCATTGAAGCCAGTTTGATGGCAGTACTGGCAATCACCCTGGCCTATTCCAGCCTGCGCCTGTTGCAGCGCCAGCACAACTGGATGGGTTTTGTGTTTTTCGTCAGTGTGGTCGTTTTTCTGCTCATCAACAGCGGCGTTTTTTCTTACTTTGCGAATGTCCCCTTCATTCAACCTTTGCTTTCAGGAGTCAGCCAGGTCCCCATTGCTGGAGCGCGCGGGATCCTGATCGGCGTCGCTCTGGGAAGTCTGGTCACCGGGATCCGCATCTGGATCGGTTCAGATCGCCCTTATAACGGATAATCATGGCTGAGATTCAATGCCCCATTTGCCACCGTACCAATGATGCCAGCGCTGAACGTTGCTGGTACTGCCAGGCTGTACTGCCCCACGAGGCAGAGCCAGCCCCAGAAAATGGAGATTGGCTAGACGGGCTGCGGGGAGACTCAACTCCCACAGATAACACTCCCAATGATGAACCTGCTGCCCCTGATTCTGAACCCCCGGCGGAAGAAGTGCCTGAATGGTTGGCTCGCATCCGTGAGCTGGAACGTCAGGATCACGGTCAAACCGGTGAACCTGAAAAGTCCGAACCCACTGCTCCCGAACCGCAAGAGACCAACTGGCAAGATATTTTCAAAGGAACAGAAAGTCCTGCCCCTGAGGATGATGCCCATTCAGCTTCTGAAGCAAACGATCAAGATGAATGGTTGAAAAGCCTGCAGAACTGGCAGCCTCAGCCCAATGAGCTAGAAGAATCGGCCCCGGCCGAAGAAGCGGCTTCTTCTCCCTTCGCGGACGAGCCGCAAGTTCCGAGCAACGAACCACAACCCAACGCGAATGAAGAAAATCCAGATTGGCTGTCTTCCCTGATGGCTGAAAATACCGCTGGAGAAGCAGATCACTTGAGCAAAACCCCTGCTGCCGAGGAAACTTCTCCCTTTGCGGAAGAACCAGCACCTGTGTCAGAGCCCCAGGTCCCTGAAGCCATTTCGAAAGAACATCCCAATTCCGCGCAGGAATCCGAATCAGCTGAAGCGGAGAAATCAGAAAACTGGCTTTCCTCTTTCCGTGGGTTAACCCCAGAGAGAGATCTTAATGAACAGGTTTTCCCCCCTGCCGAGGAAAACGAGTCTAACAAGAACCCCTTCAGCGGAAATGCACAGGAATGGATGGAAGAGGCTCCTGTTCCAGAGGAATCTGGCACACCGGAAGAACCCGTTCCACAAGAAAAACTGGAACCAGCTTCTCTGCCCGCCTGGATTCAAGCACTCAGCCCCAATCATAAAGCAAAACCCTCTTCTCCCTCGGCTACATCTGAATCCTCCGGGCCATTAGCCGGGATCGAAGGAGCATTGAACGGAGAGGATCCGAGCAAATATTATTCTGGACCTCAAACTTTTTCTAGCGCGCTCAAAGTGACCGAAAATCAACTCGGCCGTGCCCAAATTTTAAAAAACATTGCTGAACAGGCACATTGGGAAGATGACGGTATTGCAACTTCCAAGCCCACTTATCGCTGGGTGCTACGC
>JAAZOQ010000222.1 GCA_012797695.1 Anaerolineaceae bacterium
CAATCACAGGAACCTTGCCCAAACGAATAAAATTTATCTATCCGCAAATCGGAAAACAATTGTTCTGTGCTATACTCTAATTAATTGGCAATGAGCGAACAATTTTGGCCCGAGTGGGCACAACACTGGCAACATCATCCTCTAAAGGGATTCCTCCTCTCATTTCTTGAGGGGACTGGCCCTTTTCGCCTGTTGGTCGGACAATTCATGCTGGCCGGAACGGTTTTTGTCGACCCCACGAAAACCGATCGCTGGCTGGCTGCAGCTGAAATTTTGGAAGATGATGGCAAAAGCCGCGCTTTTGCTTCAATGTTGAAAGAGGAGAACCCGCAATGAGCGCTGACGAACTCTTGATCGGTCTGATCTTCTTTCTGATCACCGCAGTGTTGATCTTGACCATGACCCTGCGGCAAAAGCGCAGTGGAATTACCCCCACTTTTCGGAAAATCGCCGCCCTGACCCGCTTCAAACGAGCCGTCAGCCTTTCAGTGGAAGAAGGATCCCGCATCCACATTTCGCTGGGGAATGCTTCGATCACGCTGCCCGCCAGTGCCTCCGCTTTCATCAGCCTGACCGCTCTGCGCCGTATCAGTCAGCTCAGCTCCGAGGGAGATAATCCCCCGATTGTCACCAGCGGAGATGCTGTACTTTCCATTCTTAGCCAGGATACTTTGCACGAAACCGCGCGCGAAAGTCATACTCTCGACCTGTATAATCCAACACTGGCCGCTCTGGCCGGGGTAACACCTCTGGCATACGTCAGTGGCGCCCTGGAACAGATCAACGAAGAAGAGGTCAAAACCAACGTACTCATCGGCAATTACGGTTCCGAGGTCGGTTTTCTCAGCAGTGCTGCCGCAGAAAAGGGAGCTTATACCCTGGCTGCCAGTGACGCCTTACCTGCACAAGCCGTGTTGTATGCGACCACAGAACAGCCTCTCATTGGAGAAGAATTATTTGCCTTGCCCGCCTATCTGCATTCCACACCCATGCACAGTGCCAGTCTACAAACGCAGGATCTGTTACGCGGCTTGCTGGTTTTAATCATGCTGGTTGGGGCCATTCTCAAATTGCTGGGGGCCGTATGAGATCCCCGCTGGTGCCGCTCTTCGGATTTCTGGTAGGCACGGTAATTCTCGCCGGGTATTTCTTCCCCGGCTCTGGTATTGCTGCCATCCGCACCCCGATGCTCGACTGGGCTGTCATCCTTAGTGGAGTCGCTGGTCTGATCGCCATCATACATCTCATTTTTGGCGTGCACTGGCGTCGGCTGCGTGACCCTGAACGGAATCACTTGTTCAGCTTTCTCATCATTATTTCTTTCCTGCTCACCCTGGCTGCCGGAATTTTCTTTGGCCCCACCAATACGGTCTATCAAAAAGTGGTCACCGAAATTCAAATGCCCATCGAAGCCAGTTTGATGGCAGTACTGGCAATCACTCTAGCCTATTCCAGCCTGCGCCTGTTGCAGCGCCAGCACAACTGGATGGGTTTTGTGTTTTTCGTCAGTGTGGTCGTTTTTCTGCTCATCAACAGTGGTGTTTTTTTTTACTTTGCGAATGTCCCCTTCATCCAACCTTTGCTTTCAGGGGTCAGCCAAGTCCCCATTGCTGGAGCGCGCGGTATTCTGATCGGTGTCGCTCTGGGGAGCCTGGTCACCGGGATCCGCATCTGGATCGGTTCAGATCGCCCCTATAACGGATAATCATGGCCGAGATTCAATGCCCCATTTGCCACCGTACCAATGATACCAGCGCTGAACGTTGCTGGTACTGCCAGGCTGTACTGCCCCACAACGTAGAGCCAGCCTCAGAAAATGGAGATTGGCTAGATGGACTACGGGGAGACTCGGCTCCCACAGAAAACACTCCCAGTGATGAATCTGCTGCCCCTGATTCTGAATCCCCGGCGGAAGAAGTGCCTGAATGGTTGGCCCGCATCCGTGAGCTGGAACGTCAGGATCGCGGTCAAACTGGTGAACCTGAAAAGCCCGAATCCACTGTTCCCGAACCGCAAGAGACCAACTGGCAAGATATTTTCAAAGGAACTGAAAGCCCTGCCCCTGAGGATGATGCCCATTCAGCTTCTGAAGCAAACGATCAAGATGAATGGTTGAGAAGTCTGCAAAACTGGCAGCCTCAACCCAATGAGCCAGAAGAATCGACCCCGGCCGAAGAAGCAACTTCTTCTCCCTTCGCAAACGAGCAGCAAGTTCCAAGCGACGAGCCACAACCTAACGAGAATGAAGAAAATCCAGACTGGCTCTCTTCCTTGATGGCTGAAAATGCCGCTGGTGAAGACGATCACTCGAGCGAAACCCCCGCTGCCGGAGAAACTACCCCCTTTGCGCAAGAACCAGCACCTGCGTCAGAGCCCCAGGTTCCTGAACCCACTTCAGAAGAACATCCCAATTCCGCGCAGGAATCCGAATCAGCAGAAGCAGAGAAATCAGAAAACTGGCTTTCCTCTTTCCGCGGGTTAACCCCAGAGAAAGATCTTAATGAACAGGTTTTCCCCCCTGCCGAGAAGAACGAGTCCAACAAGAACCCCTTCAGCGGGGATGCACAGGAATGGATGGAAGAGTCTCCTGCTCCAGAGGAATCCGGCACACCAGAAGAACCCGCTTCACAAGAAAAACTAGAACCAGCTTCTCTGCCTGCCTGGATTCAAGCGCTCAGCCCCAATCATAAAGCAAAACCCTCCTCTCCCTCGGTTACATCTGAGTCTTCCGGCCCATTAGCCGGGATCGAAGGAGCGTTGAACGGAGAGGATCCGAGCAAATATTATTCAGGGCCTCAAACTTTTTCTAGCGCGCTCAAAGTGACCGAAAATCAACTCGGCCGTGCCCAAATTTTAAAAAACATTGCTGAACAGGCACATTGGGAAGATGACGGTATTGCAACTTCCAAGCCCACTTATCGCTGGGTGCTACGC
>JAAZOQ010000223.1 GCA_012797695.1 Anaerolineaceae bacterium
AAATCTACGCGGCACAAACGAAAGGAGGCAAATAACATGGGAATGAATCGAATGCCTCGCAATCTGCCCAAAGGATACGACAAGGGCAAACGCATCAACGGCAAGGTCGTCAAACGCCTGCTCTCTTATGTGAGCGGAACGTATAAATTCTCCTTCGCAATCGTGCTGGTGTGCATCCTGATCAGCACTCTGGCCGGGGTGGCCGGATCCATGTTCATTCAGCGGCTGATCGATGATTACATTGTCCCATTGCTCGGTCAGACGAATCCCAACCTTGCCCCGCTGGCACAAGCCGTCCTCACTATGGGCGGAATTTACCTGATCGGCGTGGCTGCCACATTTGTGTATAACACTGTCATGGTGACCATCGGTCAGGGCATCCTCAAGCGCATCCGGGATGAAATGTTTGCCCATACGCAAACGCTGCCCATCAAATACTTCGATACGCACAACTTTGGCGACATCGTGAGCCGATACACCAACGATACCGACTCACTGCGGCAAATGATCTCGCAAAGCATCCCAATGATGTTCTCTTCAGTCGTGACCATCGTGGCCGTGTTCGTTGCCATGCTGGTCACCAGCATTCCTCTGACCCTGCTGGTGCTGGTGATCTTGGCCGTGATGCTGCTCGTCAGCAAAAACGTCGGCGGTAAATCCGCAGAGTATTTCATCAAACAGCAAAGAGCGCTGGGGGCCGTCAACGGCTTCATCGAAGAGATGATCAATGGGCAGAAAGTGGTCAAGGTCTTCTGCCACGAAAAGAAGAATGAGCAGCAGTTCGACGAGATCAACTCTGACCTGTGCCACTATGCCACAGAAGCCAATAAATTCGCCAACATTTTCGGGCCGATCATCGGCAACCTGGGCGACCTGCAATACGTGCTCATCGCCATTGCCGGGGGAGCCATGGCCATCAGCGGATTCGGCAGTCTGACCCTGGGGGCCATTGCTTCCTTCCTGCAACTGAGCCGGAGCTTTACCATGCCGATCAACCAGATCGCCCAACAACTCAACTCGGTGGTGATGTCGCTGGCTGGAGCCGAGCGCATCTTCGAACTACTGGATGAAGAGCCGGAAAAAGACGAGGGCTACGTCACCCTGATCAACGTGAAAGAAGACAATGGCAAACTGGTCGAGACAACCGAGAAAACCAATTTGTGGGGCTGGAAGCATCCCCACTCTGACGGGGATACCACCATCACTCCGCTGACGGGAGACGTGCGCTTCTTCGATGTGGATTTCGCCTACGAAGAAGGCAAGCCGGTACTGCGCGACATTTCTCTCTTCGCCAAACCCGGCCAGAAAGTAGCCTTTGTGGGCGCAACCGGTGCCGGCAAGACCACCATCACCAACCTGCTCAACCGTTTCTACGATCTGGCCGATGGCAAGATCCGTTACGACGGTATCAACATCAACAAGATCAAAAAGCCCGATCTGCGCCGCTCTCTGGGGATGGTGCTGCAGGATACCAACCTGTTCACCGGCACCGTGATGGAAAACATCCGCTACGGCAACCTGGAAGCCAGCGACGCCGAGGTGATCGAAGCCGCCAAGCTGGCCAATGCCGACGACTTCATTACCCGCCTGCCGCAAGGTTACCAGACCCTGCTGACCAGCGACGGTGCCAATCTTTCGCAAGGGCAGCGCCAGCTCCTGTCAATTGCCCGGGCCGCCGTGGCCAATCCGCCGGTGATGGTGCTGGATGAGGCAACTTCCAGCATCGATACGCACACCGAGGCCCTGGTACAGCGCGGCATGGATAGCCTGATGAAGGGCAGAACCGTATTCGTGATCGCCCACCGCCTCTCCACCGTGCAGAACTCAGACGTAATCATGGTGCTGGAGCACGGCCAGATCATCGAACGTGGCAACCACCAGCAATTGATCGAACAGAAAGGCAAGTATTATCAGCTCTACACCGGAGCTTTCGAGCTGGAATAAAGCGGAATTCAGAGCCGGGAGATCTTTTGAGTCTCCCGGCTTATTTTTTAACCTTTCTTCAAAAATTCAACCCTTCTTTTAGTTGACTCAACACTCCATATCTATAGAATTAATCCATCTCAATTTATCTCAGCAGGGAGGAATTATGACTGATCGTTTAGAATTTCGGGGAAAGTGGTCGGATATCATTGGTCCAATCTGGCTCATGATTTTGGCAGGGATCTTCACTCTGGGGATTGCTGTTCCGTGGGCATTTATCAGTTACCGAAAGCGGATCATGCATCTCACCTACTTGCAGAACCAGCCGCTGGATTATGATGGTAGGGGGGGTGAATATTTTGGTGAACTGTTAATCGGCTTTTTACTGACCCTGGTCACCCTGGGGCTCTACTCTACATTAGGTTTTTACCAGGCCCGTCTCTTGCGCTATGACGTGAATCACACCATTCTGCCTGACGGCCGCCGGCTCGATTTCCAGATACATGGCATTGACTTCTTCGGGCAATATCTGCTCATCGGATTCCTTTCTGCAATTACTCTGGGAATCTATACCTTCTGGGGATATGCCCGCATGCGTCGCTTTATTCTTGAACATACTTTTGTAGACCAACGGCCCCTACGCTTCGATGGTACCGGCGGCCAATTTTTGGGCAACAGCCTGGTGATCTTTCTGTTGTCAGTGGTTACTCTCGGAATCTACGGCATTCTTTGCGCCGGTAACGCCCGTATCATTCACTGGGATGGCGAGCATACCATCGTTCCTATCAATTAATCCGTTCCAAGCGACCTCGCCCTTCCAGGGCGAGGTCATTTTGTCTTTATTTTCGAATCACTGTAAAGTAAGGCTCTCTATCCTCTAAAGCCTTAGTTTGCAGTCAAACAATTTATCCACAGACAAACCCACCCTCTTTTATTGGTGTGGGAGCTGATTGAATTTACTTTCTGGAGGGTTTAATGAATCAATTGATCGAAACCGGCAAAAAGAACATGATCTTTGGCTTGTTGTGGTTCTTCGGGGGCGGCATTGCCACCCTTTTGGGATTCACGGCTGCCTCGAATTCCGGCGGGCGTTACTACATCTTTTATGGGGCGGTCATTGCGGGAATTGCGCAGTTCTTCACCGGCTTGAGCCAGTATCGCAAAGGGAAGAAGCCAGGGGCACAACCCAACCCGATCAGCACCGCAGAACCCGGTGCTTCAGTTCCACCGCCTTTCACCACGACACCGCCTGCGTTTCCCGCAGCGGCACCCTCTGAGCGAAAAATGTGGAAACTGGGCAAGCGTGAGCTTCTGGCCGGATTGATCGGGATGGCAATCTACATTGCTACGGCAGTCGTCTGGAATCTCCTCGACGTTCGCCCGATCCCGACCTCGTTCGGTGAAATCAATATCTACCCGGCCACGATCATCCCGATCTTCGTGGGGCTGGTTTTTGGCCCACTGGCGGGTGTGCTGGCCGGCGGGCTCGGATCTTTTCTAACCAATATCGTCCTGGGATACGGCGCCAGCTTCCTCGGCCCGTTCAGTCTGGCCATCCTCGGCTTTGTCCCCGGGTTGATCTGGACGAAGCTAACCATCTACAAATCGGGTAAAGACATCCTGCTGGCCGAGGCAATGGGCGCGGTGGGGATCATCACCAGTGATCTGTTTCTGGCTATTTATCTGGCAATTCAGGGATTTGGCTTTGCACAGGTTTTCACGCAATTCAGTGTTTCTGACGCGATCAGCGCTCTGATCCTGCTCCCCCTGTTCTTATTCCTCTACGGCATCATCGTACAGAACGCACGCGAATCTGTCTGAGTGCCGCGAAATTCCTGTCAAAATAATTGCCCTCCAGAAATTTGGAGGGCAATTGTATTTCTAAGGGATCATGAAGGCCGGGACCCAGAACTTGCCGTACCCCAGCAGAGACAGCGCCAGCGAAAAAAGGAAGAGCACGACGCCAACAGCGATCAGCACCCGATCGCGTTTGCGGTAGGTCAGCGTCTCGAGCCAGGTGCGCGGGCCAACGCCAAAGGCGCGCAGGTCCATGGCGTCGATGATGTCTTCACTGCCGGCGATGGCGTGGATGGTGACCGGGATGATCAAAGGTGCCAGCTTCTTGACCTGGGCAAACAAGCCGCCGTCGAGCTTTTCGATCTCGTAGCCGCGGGCCTTCTGGGCATCCATGGTCAGGCTGAAGTCACGCCCAAAGGTCGGGATGAAGCGCATGGTCAGGTCCATGCCGTAAGCGATCTTATCCGGCAGGCCCAGGCCGCGGAAAGTGATGCCGTAGTGGGCCGGGTTGAGCGAATAGGGGATAAGAATGGTCATACTGGCAATCGAAAACACACGGATGAGCATGCTCAAGGCATACATGGTCTTTTCGGCGCTGATATTCAATACCGGGCGCCAGCCAAAGATCGTGAACGAGGCGGTGAGTTTGGCCAGGGAGTGTTCCGAGCCATATAACTCCATCCCACCGCGGCCAGTCAGGAAGGTCAGCAGCGAAAAGAACAAAATAAAGCCCATGATGAAGATCCAGGCGCGCGCCATCTCGTTCCAGCGGATCCCCGAAGTGAATACCGAAAGAAGGGCAATTCCGAAGAAGAGCAGCAAATAACGGAAGTCCCAGAAACACAACGTAGAACCCAGAAAGCACAGGAAGAAGATGATCCAGGCTCGCGGATCGAAGCTCTGCAGGAGTGAATCACGTTTGCGATAGCGCCAGGCAACCAGCATAAACTCACCTCATGGGAGGGTGGGCAGAAAAATCTGCCCACCCTGTTTGGAATAGATTAGCGACCCGTTTGTTTCTGGATGGAAGCGTAGGCCCCCACCAGCAGCGGAACGAGGATGGCAGCAAAGATCAGGTTCGGGCCGGCGGAGGGGATGAACTCGCCCACCAGGGCCACGACCGGGCTGTAGCCGTTGATCCAGATGTCACTGACGGCAGCGAAGCCAATGCCCAGAATGTTGCCGAGCATGGCCCAGGTGACCGCAGCCGCCACATCGATGTTCTTGTGGAAGATGAAGCGCACCAGCAAGACGATGACGAAACCAACGACCAACGAAAGGCCAGCGCCCAGAGAGATCTTGGCGTCACCGAAAATGTTGTTCGCGGCATCAAAGAACACACCATTGGCCGTGTTCGGATTGACCAGGTAGAGAACGGTCGCCAGAGCCGCCAACACAGCACTGACGATGAGGACCACGTTCAGGCTCTTTTTCTTGTCAGTGAACAGCCAGGCCAGGCCAGCCACAAAGCCAACGAGACCATTCCCGATACTCCACTGCGGTGAAAGGCCGAAGCCGGTCAGGGCATCGCCAAACATGTTACCGACTGCACCAGTGAAGAAGCCCACCACCGGGCCAAAGGCATAGCCGAAGAACATGGGGATGGCGATGGCCGGACGCAGGGCCACCTGGCTCACCGACGGCACCACGAAGACGGTACCGTTGAAGAGGTAAGACAGGATAGCATACAGCGCGGCACCGATGGCCATGTAAACCACCTGACGGGTACCCACTTCCCACATCTTGCTGTTCTTGGTGAGCAAATAAACGACGAAGACGATCAACAAACCTACGCCAACGAATACGAAGCGCAGGAGCGCGGTCTGGTCCAGGTTCAAACTTGGGTTGATGATCCGGCCGATGAGCCAGATCCCCAGGAAGAAGGCCAGGACTGCCGCTAACGACAAAACAACAGACCAAACTTTTTTCATTACATCCTCCTCATAAGATGGACGAAAGGCATGACTGCCCTAAACGATATGTGCCAGTTCTTCGGCACTGAAGAAAGCGTGGGTCTTGGAGAACAGTTCCAGATTCTTGGCCAGCAGCGAGGTGGGCACCAGCCGATTATGCTTCAGGCGCTCAGCATCCTGCAGCACCTCGGCGGGCTTGCCGTCACAGACAATGGTGCCGTCGTTGACCATCAGCACCCGGTTGGCATAGATCACTGCCATGTCGATGTCGTGGGTAATGAACAGAACGGCCTCGAAACTGGGCATCTGCAGAATGGAATCCATGAAATCCATGTAATTCTTGTAATCCTGCCCGGCAGTGGGTTCATCCATGACCAGGATCTTCGAAGTCATGGCCAGCACCGAAGCAATGCTGATGCGTTTTTGCTGCCCGAACGACAGGGCCAGCGGCGGGTTCTCTTCCATCCCTTCCATGTGCACGATCTGGATGGCCTGACGGGTATTCCGCTCGATCTCTTCCGGGCTGTACTTGAGATTGGTCGGGCCAAAAGCCAGCTCCTCGCGGACGGTTGGAGCAAAAAGCATGTGGCTGGGGCTCTGGAAAACGTAGCCCATCGTGCGCGCGATCTGGGCCACACTGAGGTCATGTGTACTTTTACCCTCGACGATCACCTTGCCGCTCTTGGGTTTGAGCAGGCCGATGGCGTGCTTGACCAGGGTAGTCTTGCCGGCCCCATTCGGGCCCAACACAGCAATAACGTCGCCCTTACGGATCGACAGGTTAACGTCGTGCAGGATTTCGCGTTCGGGATCGTACCAGAATTTGACGTCCTCAAAACGCACCAGTTCTTCAGACTGGCCCTCCGCGGGGCGGGTATAGCGCGCGCTCTGACGCAGCGCGGTCAACCGCTCCGGGGCGGGGTCTTTGGCCGCACGTTCCATGATCATGGCCGCCGGCAGCTTGACTTCGTGATAATCCACCGTCTGATCCAGGCCGCGGGTCGGGCCGTAATATTTCATCTCCCCATCCATCATGAAGATGGCGTTTTCGGGGGAGATGCGCAGCACGTCCTCGACGCGGTGCTCAACCATCAGCACGGTCATACCCTCATCCGCCAGTTGACGGATGATCTGCAGCGCATCCTGAGCCGAGGCCGGGTCGAGCGAGGCCAGCGGCTCATCCAGCAGAAGCAGACTGGGGTGCATGGCCAGCACTCCGGCCAGGGCCACCTTTTGTTTTTCACCGCCGGAAAGATTGAAGGTTTCCCGGTCGATCAAGTGCGGAATTTTGAGCCGCGCCAGCGACTCTTGAATGCGGAATTTGATCTCTTCGCGGTCGAGGCCGAGGTTTTCCAGCCCGAAGGCGACCTCATTGGCCACCTTGGTGCCCAAAATCTGCCGCTCGGGATCCTGCAGCACAGTGCCTACCAGCTGCGAAATGCGGGCCAGGCTCAATTGTTTGATGTCGTTCCCGCTGATGCGGATCTCGCCGCTGAGTTCCCCTTTGTAGCTGCGCGGGATAAGCCCGTTGATGCAGCGTGCCAGGGTGGTCTTGCCGCAGCCGCTGGCCCCGGCGATGAGCAGCACCTGCCCAGCCGCGACAGACAGTGAAATATCCTTCAAAGCCAGTTCGGTACGGCTGTTGTAACGAAAATTCAAGTGGTCGATCACGAGGGGGAGGTCTGCTGTCATGTCTGTTCCTGACTTAACCGAATTGGACTTTCACGGTGGTGCCGGCATCAGCGTGCAGCCGAGCAGCGGCATTGCCGTTCACCACCGAAATTTGTAAGACGCCCGAAGAGTCGATCATGGCGATCAGCTCCCCCGGCTGGCGTTCACCGAAGGTCGTCACGACGCCTTCGATCTGAGCCTCAGCGACACTGATTAAAACCCGTCCGCCGGCTGAAAGATGCTGCGGTTTCAGGTTGGTGAGCAGATTGCCAAAATGGTCGACGACCATCACCTGCCCGATCACCTGACCGCCCTCCTGGTGCGGCTGCGGAATCTCGACGCGCCGCGGGTCATTGATAAGGGTGCCCACCTGCGCCAGCGTCTTGCCGGCAGCCAGATGTGCCCCCACCGGGGCGAAGATGTCGCGCCCGTGGAAGCTCTTCGAGACCTTTGCCAGCCAGAATTCCGGTTTATCGAGGGCATAAAAGCGTACCGGCAGCCCCGCCTGTCGGGCCAGATCGGCCACCGCGGTGAAAAGACCGTTATCGGGGCCAACGAAGTACTGCCCGCCGATCTCGGCCGCCAGCGCGCGCCGCTCCGTACCCACCCCGGGGTCCACCACCGCCACGTGCACCGTCCCCGCCGGGAAGTAAGGGAACGCCTCGGTCAGGGCCAGGCTGCCCTGCACCACCTGCTGCGGGCGGATGGCGTGGGTCAAATCGACGATGTGCACCTGCGGAGCGATCGAGTAGATCACCCCTTTCATCACCCCAATAAAAGTATCCTCGATCCCAAAATCGGTCAGCAGGGTCACAATTTGCATGGTCACCTTCGGTATAGAGTTAATTATAGTGAAAATGAAAAAAGGTGGG
>JAAZOQ010000224.1 GCA_012797695.1 Anaerolineaceae bacterium
AATAAAGCCTTTCTCAATGCCAGTTCACCGGCCGGGCAATTTCTTTCTTCAGTGAAAAACGCCATCGTTAAATCGGCCATCCTGGCAGCCATCCTTTCTCTCTTGATTGGAACCCTCTTCTTTATCCAAATTACCTCCCCTCTGCGCAAACTGACCAAAGCCGCGGATTCCATTGCAGGGGGAAACCTTTCGCAAAAAGTGGACTTCCATTCCAGCGATGAAATTGGCCGATTGGCTCAGTCTTTCAATACCATGTCGGTTAACCTTCAAAACGCGCAAAAACAAAGAGAACACATGATGGCAGATGTTGCTCATGAACTTCGCACCCCGCTTGCCGCAATCCAGGCAACGATCGAGGGAATCCAGGATGGTATTTTCCCGGCAGATAACGAACAGATCAGTGCTATTTATTCACAAACAACGATCCTGAATCGCTTGATCGAGGACCTGCGCTTGCTGACACTGGCTGAAGCCGGGCAATTAAAGCTGGAAAGACAGCCCCACCAGATCAATTTGCTCCTCCAGCAGATCGCAGATGGCTATCAGGTGCAAGCCAAGCGTAATGGCATTGACTTGGAAATCAACCTGACGGAACCATTGCCCGAAGTCAATATTGATGGAGATCGATTTACTCAGATCATCACAAATCTTCTCGCGAATTCTTTCCGCTATACCCCGCCGAATGGAAAAGTGATTCTCCGCACTCAATATGATGCCAATTTGCATCAAGTACTGATCTCGATCACGGATACGGGCTCCGGAATCGATCCAGAAAGCTTGCCCAATGTATTTGACCGATTCTATCGCGGGGATAAGTCTCGCAGTCGAGCCAGTGGTGGCTCAGGGCTGGGTTTGGCTATCGCCAAACAACTGGTGGAATCACAAGAAGGGAAAATCACCGTCGTCAGCCCGGTATTTCTCAATTCACAAGAATCTGGCCCAGGCACACAGTTTACAATCTATCTGCCTGAAATAAAAAAGAGCTGATGAAAATTTCATCAGCTCTGCCCATTTATTTTGCTTTGAAAAGGTACATCACCCGTTTCGATCCCTCAACCGGGATTTCTCTTTCCAGTCGGTAATACGCTGAAAAAGCCTGTTTCAACCCTTCCGCAGTATACTGGTCGAAAATATCTACCCGGGTAGAAAGAAGCCGCTTCACCTGACTATCCTCTTTGGGAACAAACTCCAGTAACAGGTACTGCCCCAACGGTTGGAAGCACTCCGCTACCCTTTCCAGAGGAACATTATTGGCAATTGCCAGATGATGAATCAACGCCAGAGCCAGCACCAGATCAGCCTTGCCCCGTTTCAGAAAAGATTCACGCTCAGTGTTTTCCCATCCAATCGCAGGAGAAGGATTCGTCAGGTCGATTACCAGCGGTAAAAGGTTTATCCCCTTCTCGCTCTTCAATTGACGATAATTTAGCTCCACTGCCTCAGGGTCGATGTCGCTGGAAATGACCAGTGCTTTCCCCCCAGCCTGAGCAGCCTCTCGACTGAAGATGCCCGTGTTCGCCCCCAGATCGTAAACCACCCGAGGATTAAGCTCATGCGTTACTTCTACAATGATCTTTTTCTTTTGCTCGAAAGCGCTATCGGAATAATTTGTCTCAGAATAATAATCCGCCCAGGTCTTGCCCACAATCTGGCATTGCAGGCCAGAAATCAAAGAAGTCAGGCTATCGACCAAACCAATCAGGCCATATTTCGAGACCTTTTGTTGCGGCCGCTTACTTTGGTCTGCTTTTGCGTCATCTACGTTCGTCTGGGCTTTAGCGTGCATGTGAATGTGCATGGATAGGCCCAGATTAAAACGAGTGGAACGCGGCAGCAAGGCGCTGCAGAGATCGAGCGGAATTCCGTCAATGTAATTGACCAATTCCTTGTTCATGCGCAAATCGACTTTTGCCATCAATGCCAGGGGAGCCAAAAAATGCTGGCAAAATTGCCGGTATGCCACCCACGGTTCACCCTCAACGTATTGAGCAAAGCTCAACGTATCAATCAAAACTGGTTGGCCTTGCTGAAACTGGATATTATAGGCGCTGGCATCTTTCAAAGCCATGCCAAATTCCAGGGCCTCTTTCTCGATGGCGAGGGTCAGCAATGCCGCATCCTTCAATTGTGAGAAACACCATTCATACGGATAGGAGATAAACTCCACCCGCTCTGGAGCAATTACCTTGTAGCACAAGTCTGCTTCCAGCGGAGCTTCATCAACTTCTGTATGAGCGATCAGTTTCTTCTCTTTGACCAGCCGTTGGTATAAACCAGAGGTCATCAGCAAATCGTAATCACTCTGATAACTTTTGTTTACCTGGCGAAAGAGTTTTCCCTGACGGGTAAAGACAACCCCCGAAGGATCCCGAAATGAAGAGGATACCTTTTGGCTCACTTTGCTTCTCCTTCACTTTCTGATGGGCTTTCTGACGTCGAGGCGCCGCTTGCATCCTTCTTCGAGAAAAGAGAAACAATCTTCTTCCAGAATATTTTTATGAAAACCCCTGCGCCCAGCAAACCAGCAATAATGATTTGAAAAAGCACACTTCCCGTTCCTGGATCAATATACATAATGGCCTCTTTTTTATAAATTATGACCTACCAGTTTTCTGGTAAATCAAAACCTAAACTTTCAAGATAGTTTCCTACCTGCGTTTTAATTTCATCCTGACTATCCAATGAATCATTGTCACACGGATTCACGTAATTGGCAATTTTTGATTCACTTACCGTCATTTTATCCAGATCAAAAGTGATCATCTTCTGACACTGCATTGCTCTCACGATGCTGAATTGATAAAATGGCGCGTGAATCGTCCCCCCTTTGATTCCCCACAAACCAGAATCATCCCCTGCAATTGACTTGGTGTAAGTCGAAATAATCAAGCGCTTGGGGTCAAGAGGCTGCAGTAATGAGCTGCCGGTCATCCAGGTCGGTTGCTCCACGCCCAAGTAATCAAGAAGAGTCGGAGCAATATCCATATTCTGGGTATTTTCGGTAACCTCTCCAGCGTGCTCATCCCCAGGGAAATGAAAGATCAAGGGAATACGGCGATCTGAAGACCACTGTTCCCCGTGATCCGTATAAATCACCACAATTGTGTTCTCGTACTGACCAATGGCCTTTAGATGATCAACCAGTTCGCTGGCGAATTCATCGTAATCCAGAATCGAATCTGAATAAAACTCCGTCATCCAGTTCTTGGTCTGGATCATTCCGCCAGAAAAAGTTTGATGCTCCGGGTAGAACAAGGAACCATGAGTAGTAAGCATGTGCACATGAGCAAAGAGAGGCTTTCCATCGGCGATCGCCTGATCGAGATCATCGAAAAGACAGTTCATGCGCTCAACGTCAGAATCTCGATAGGCTTTCAGATCAGTGATATCGGCAATGGGATTATCCATTTTTGCAATGAAATAAACTTCAAAAAGCCGATTCTTGGCAGTCGAGAAAATGGAATTGAACAAATATAGTTCGTCATTGAAACGATAATTTGTGCTCTTATTGAACCAGTAGCCCAGTTGAGAATTTGGCTCACAGTTAACCGAATCGAAACCGCCTTCCAGATTGGCCACGTTTGAGTCAGCATAATGCGGCACAGCCAACTGCACCGTCTCATAGCCCAACGATTTCAAAATATTCGGCAAACTCTGTGCAATATCCTCTCCCCGCAAAATATCGGGAGGATAGAGTACCCCTGTCTGCAAAGGAGATTTGCTCGTCAGCATAGAAACGTCCGACCCCATCGAATGGCCAGCATTGGTAAAGTTGTTTTCGCTTACCAGAGAGCTTTTAGCAAACTCATCCAAGAAGGGAGTTGTCTCATAACTGGAGCCATAGATTGACATGTTGGCTGCGCTCAGCCCATCGGTACCCAACAAGATGATATTGGGCAGCGGCTGAGTACTTTCGCGCTGAACCACGCTGTCAGAAGCTTTTAGATCAGAATTTGCATAAGCGACTGTCCCGACCACCAAAGAAATTACGCTGATTCCCAGGACCAGATAAGTTTTTCCCCATTCAAACCACTGCGGCGGCTGACTGCGCGGCTTCGCCAGGCGCATATCAACGTACACCCAAGAGGCAGTGAACAGCACAAAATAAATGATGGCAATGGGCCAGGAAATTGTACTCAGGCCAAAGTGGAAAACGGTATAAGTAAAGTTGTCAATGACTGTGAGATAAAAAACGCCCAACAAAATGGCCTCAGGAAAAGCCAGCAAATACCCCCCGGCTTTAACTGAAATCTTACGAGCCAGCCAATCGAGTGCAGCAAAAACCAGAACCACAATAGCCGTCAGCAGCATCCCAGCAAAGGCACTGAGCAAACCAATCTGTACCTTTTCCAAGAAACCCAGCCTGTACATAAAAGAAATAGACGCTTCTGTAACGTAAAAGCCCCACTCAATGCTCAGAAAGAGGAACGCCAGAAGAATGGATTCAAAAAATATGTGCGAAAAACTTACAGTTTTTTTTGAGACAGGTGTTTTCTGCTTCAGATCATGTTTTTCCACTGAGTTCACGATAACGACCTTAATTAAATTAATTGCGTCTTTCAATAAACCTTACTGTTTGGGTTTTGCTTCATTAACTGGGATTCGCGACGCGCCCTCTATTAAACCACAATTTCCTTTTTTCGCAGAAGATATTTTAAAGAAAACGCAACAGCTAAACTATGCTGTTGCGCAATCTCTTCTGTGAATATCAGGAAAGCGAGCTAAACAGTTCTTGAAATCATTTCTCTTTTGACCCGTTTATTACTGTTTTTCTTCTTTTTTCTCTTTCTCTTCGTCTCCATTCAAAGCGTCTCTGAAATTGCGAATACCGTGGCCCATTTCTGAAGCCACCTTACTGATTCTCCCCACCCCAAACAGTAGAACCACAATTACCAAGATGATCAAGATCTCAGGCCAACCGAAACTCATTTTTATCTCCTTTGAATTGGATGAACTTACCTTACTTCATACTATAATTCTCTCAAAATTTCAATATTCCACTTGAAAAGAAAGGAGTTAAGTGTTACTATAACATTATATATCATTTAGTAACATTTAGATACATATCATGGCAGAATTACTCACGACAAAGCAGTTGCAGGATTTGCTTAAGATTGACCGCATCACTGTCTATCGCATGCTGGATGACGGCAGGATCAAAGGGGTCAAAATTGGCAACCAATGGCGTTTTCCGCAGAGCGAGATTGACCGCTTACTCGGCGATAAAAAGGCCCCTATTGAAAATACCTCCATGGAAACCCTTTGTGACTTCCCTGCAAATTGCGTGAGTGAAGTTGAGGGAATTTTTGCGGGAATCATTGGAATTGGAGCAGTAACTGTGACCATGCAGGGGACACCTCTCACAGAACCGATCTTCTCGAATCCATTTTGCAAATTAATGATGTCCTGTGAATCAGGCCAGCAAGCCTGTCGTGCTTCGTGGCGTTCGATCGCCACAAAATCGACTGGAAACCCCACGTTCCAGGTTTGCCACGCTGGGCTTTGTTATAAACGTTCCCCCATCGAAGCGGATGAAAGACAAATTGCCTGGCTGATTGCGGGCCAATACTTTGTCAACGAAGCAGATACTCAAGAGCATTCTGAGCGTGTTCATGAATTAGCCCAAAAGCACCGCTTATCCGAAGAAAAATTGCAAGAAGCTTCTAAAAAAATCCCTGTTTTGAAAAAATATCAGCAAGACCAAGTCCAGGAATGGACACCAAAGGTAGCAGCTACGGTTCAAGCAATTTTGTTTGAACGAGCTGATCTTATGAGTCGATTGAAGCGAATCGCTGAACTGAGTTCTATCAACGCTTCACTTTCGAAATAATTTATAAAGGAGAAAAAAATGTCTGTAACACCTGATCAAATCTTAGATTGTAGCGGAATGTCCTGCCCGATGCCGATTCTGAAAACGAAAAAGGCAGTGGATGGGCTGCAAGCCGGCCAGATTCTCAAGATGATCGCCACCGATCCCGGTTCCACCAGCGATATGAACGCCTGGACCGAGAAGACCGGTCACGAATTGGTCGCTTCTGAAAAAGAAGGCGAAAAATTCGTTTTCTACATCAAGAAACACTAATTCCCTTTTCCTTTGGTCAACAAGAAATGATTGGAAGCGAACAGTCATTTCACATTTTTTCAAACAGGAGAAATAAATGAGCACTGAAAGCAGTAAAAGATTAGCCATTATTGCCCTGCATGGCACCCTTGACCTTGCTTATCCTCCCTTGATCCTGGCCACTGCAGCCCTCGCCCTGGATATGGAAGCTGCCATCTTCTTCACCTTCTATGGTCTGGACATCATCAAAAAAGAGAATGCCGATAAACTGAAAGTTGCCCCCATCGCCAACCCGGCTATGCCAATGCCTGTTCCCAATATCGTTGGCATGCTCCCGGGGATGACCGGCATTGCCACCAGCATGATGCACAGTTGGATGGACAAAGCCAACGTGGCCAAATTAAGCGAACTGCTCGAGATGGCTGTGGATGGCGGCGTACGCATGATCGCCTGCCAGATGTCGATGGACGTGATGGGTGTCAAGAAAGAAGACCTCATTGATGGCGTTGAAATCGGTGGTGCTGCTACTTTCTTGAGCTACGCCAGCGAAAATGCAGTGACCCTCTCATTCTAGATCAGGAGAGAAAAATGGCAGATGATAAAGTAATGATCATTATGACGAGCGGGCCGGATACTCCGCACCGCTGTGCAACCCCCTTCTTCTTCGCCAGTCTGGCTGTCGCCATGGAAAATGAAGTAGTCATGTTCTTCACCATCGACGGCACCCTGCTTCTGAAGAAAGGAATGGCTGAGAGCGTCTTCCCGAAAGATGGCGGCAAGCCAGTGAGCGGCTTCCTGCAAGATGCAATGGATTCCGGTGTGGAATTCCTCGCCTGCACAGCTTCAATGGAACTGCATGGCCTGGAACAAAGTGATTTGATCGATGGTGTCAAAATGGTTGGCGGTGCCACGATGTGGCAGATCGCCGAAGAATGCAAGACTGTTCTGACGTTCTAAGTAAAGGAGAATCTCATGGCTAATGTTCGTGGATGCAATTTACCTGACGATCTGTACTATCTCATTGAAAAACACGTCTGGGCCAAACCCATGGAAGGCGGCGTCATCCGTGTAGGGATCACCGC
>JAAZOQ010000225.1 GCA_012797695.1 Anaerolineaceae bacterium
ATCCAGATTGCCACCACAATTTGGGCAAGTGTAAACGATCGAGTTCGGAAGAATTTCTTTATGACAGATCGAACAACGGTAACCCAAAAATTGACTCATGCGAGAATCCTATTCATTTTCAAATGGAATACCCAAAGCTGCTGGCGGTGAAGTTCGCAAGGCCCGTAACACTTTGGAGAGAGATTTTCTCACATTATCCGGTAAACCAGCAAGAGTACGATCTACCCAGTCTGCATTCCCAACGTTGACGAAGAGCAAAGCCAGAATCATCAGCGGGAAGGGAGCCACCTGGAAGATACGTGAATTCACGTTCGGCATCAGAGGTTGTAAGACAATCCCCAGATATTGTAACAAAACAAACAGATATGAGCCAAGAGCACCTTTCAGTGGATGCCAGCCGCCAAAGATCGTGATCGCCAGGATGATCCAGCCAATTCCATCGAAGCCCGAAAGCTGTCCGTTCCAGGTCTTCACGCTCAAGGAATACAGCGCCCCACCCACGCCTACCAGAGCACCGCCGATGCCCGTATACAGGTAGCGCAGCAAATTCACGTTTGCCCCACGGACGTAGGCAGCGGATGGCTTTTCACCAATCCCCTGCAGCATCAGCCCTTGATGGGTCTTAAAAATGTAGATGTAGCAGACAAAGATCAGCAAATAGCTGAAATAGGTCAGCAAAGTTTGTTTGAAAAGGATTGGCCCAATAAAGGGAATATCCGAGAGAACCGGAATGACCACCTGAGGAAGCAGCATAACCGGTTTCCCTACGTAAGGGGCACCCAAAAAATAAGCCAGACTCTTGGTGGCAATTGCTAAAACGTAACCCACCGCAACCTGCGATTGTTTCAGACCGATACTCATGAAAGCAATCAGCAAAGCCACCAGAGCGCCCACCAGTGCGGCGGCCAGAAAACCAGCTAAAAAGCTATGAGAAACGGTCGCTACGGCAAAACCCACCATTGCAGTTAAGATCAGGCTGCCGTTTAAAGAAAGATTCATCAGTCCGGCGCGTTCTGTAATGGTTTCACCCATTACCCCGAAGATCACCGGACCAGCCCAGGCAAAGATTGAACCGATACTGTTGGTTAAAGAGCTATCCATTTGCTGCTCCTTTGTTTTTCTTGGAGATGATCCGGCGTACGCCGTCCATGATGAGGACAAAGATCACCAGTGACCCCTGGATCACACCCGAAAGGTTTGAATCCAGTTTCAGATCGATGCCCAAACTGGAAGCTCCTTTGCTCAAGGCAATGAATACGAAAGCAATCGGTGCCGTCACCAGAGGTTGGATGTTGGCCAGCATGCCCACCATCAGCCCCAGATATCCGTAGCCGCCTGAAATGCTGTTGCGCAATACATGGTTGAAACCGGTCACCTGCAGAGCACCAGTCAAACCAGCAAACACACCGCAGAGGATGAAAGAAAGCAGCATATATTGGTTGGTCGGGATTCCCAGCAAAAACGATGATTTATTGTTTTTGCCTACTGCCTTCAGTTTCAAGCCGAAATAAGTCCCCTGCAAGATCACCGCGGTAAGCAAAATCCCCACAATGGCAATTCCCAGCGCCCACAAGCTCAAATAAGTTCCCTGAATTTGCGGCAGCCAGTAAACCTTATCCAGCATTTTGGTACTGCCGTTGGCAACCCCTTCTGGCTTCCAGGGGCCATAGACCAGGAACAGCATCACAGCGTCCGCAATAAAGTTGAACCCCAGCCCGCCAAAGATTTCATTAACACCGCCATAGTTCTTGAGCAGCCCCACCAGAAAGGCCCAGACAGCTCCGCCTACGATACCGCCCAAAATAGCCAGAGTAATTACCCAGCCGGCTGCAACACTGGACCCATCAAGGGCACGAATCACACCATAAGAAAAAATGGCGCCCATCTCGATCTGCCCTTCCATACCAATATTCCACAGCCCGGCAGTGAAAGTGAACATCAGGCCAATTGAAGCCAGCACCAGTGGCACCCAGGCTTGTAAAACCTGGGTAATCGCATCAGTTGAGCCAAATGCGCCCGTGAAGATCACCTTGAAAACTTTGATGGGATTTGCCTGCATTACCCAGACCAGCAAGCAAGTAAAGATCAACGCCAGCAATACGGCAATTGTCATTGAACTGAAACGATTGGTCAGGAGAGTGGTCAAAAAGGAACGACGTGCCGGGGATTTTTCAGTTTCTTTAGTCGTCATGGTAGTGTTATCCTCCATAATGTCATTCCCAGCCTTTCCCGCCGATCAACTGACCCAACTGATCTACCGAAACGTGGCAGGCATCGAAAGGTTTCGATACCTTCCCACCAAAGAAGACCAGAACGCGGTCGCTATATTGCAGAACTTCATCCAAATCAGAGGAGATAAAAATAATGCTGGCACCCTCTTTACAGCGCTGCTTCATCTTGCTCCAGATATACATGGAAGATTCGATGTCCAGCCCGCGGGTAGGATGATCCAGCAAAAGTAAAGTCAAAGGCTGCCGCAGCAAAGCTAATTCAGCACGCTGCTGATTGCCGCCTGAAAGAGATTCAATTTTGTTTTCGGCGGTACCCTTGATGTTGAAATCTTGAATCCGGTGCTCGGTTAATTCCTGCGCCGCTTTTTTATTGATAAAAAAGCTCTTCTGTTCTTCTGCCAGAATAAAGTGTTCTTCGAGATTTAATCCTGCAATGAGCCCCTCTTCCA
>JAAZOQ010000226.1 GCA_012797695.1 Anaerolineaceae bacterium
GACGCGCTGGCTATCGACCATTTTCCGCACCACGTTCTTTCTGCCCTCGCTGATCTCTTTGACCATCATTGGGCTGATGTTCACGTTCATCTACAACAAAGACGGACTGCTGAACGGCGTTTTGAGTTTCATTGGTCTGGGACGTTATGCCAAGGGCTGGCTGGGTAACGGGGATACGGCCATTTATGCCGTGATCGCCGTCTCTCAGTGGCGCAGCATTGGCTACACCATGATGCTGCTGATCGTTGCCATCCAGCGCATTCCGCGCGAGATCTTCGAAGCGGCCCGCATCGATGGCGCCTCCAGTTTTCGCATTTTCAAGGACATCACGATCCCCAATATCAGCGGCATGCTCAAGATTGCCATCATGATCAACATTGCTGGTGGTTTTCTGGTGTTCAACGAAATCTTCATCATGACCTCAGGCGGCCCGTACGGGTCGAGCAACGTACTGAGCACGCTCATGTATGACTACGCTTTTGTGCACAACAAGATGGGTTACGCCTCGGCAATTGCCAACGTGATCTTGATCATTTCGCTGCTGTTTTTGCTGCCGCAAGCATTCGGAAGAAGCAAGAAATAGACGCTACCTGGATTGGGAGAATGCGAATCTTATGCTAAAGAAACTCAAATATTACCGCGGAGAGGTGATCACCATTGCCATTTTGATGGTCTTCTTCCTCATGATCATCTATCCGTTCATCTGGACGATCATCAGTTCCTTCAAGAGCACTCAAGAAATCTTTGAAAACATCTGGGGCCTGCCCGCGCAGTGGCTGTTCTCGAATTACGTTCAGGCCTGGCAAAGCGGTGTCGCCAAGTATTTCTTGAACAGTGTGGTGGTTACGGTGGCCACGGTTTTATTGACCCTTACCTGTGCTTCTTTGTTTGCCTACAGCATGGTGATCCACCAGTACCGTTTCAAGAAGGTGCTGATGGCGCTGGCAGTGGTCGCCATGTTGTTTTCACCGATCGTGAGCCTGATCCCGCTGTTTCAGGAAATCCAGGCGATGGGGCTTTATGATACACGTCTGTCTTTGATCCTGATCTATTCGGCCTATCAACTGCCGGTTTCTTTTTTGCTGCTGCACGATTATTTCGGCTCCATCGATCATGATTATCTGGATGCGGCGCGCATCGACGGCTGCAGCGATCTGCGCGCGCTGTTCTCGATCTTTGCCCCAATGAGCAAACCAATCCTGATCACCTGCGCCGTGCTGACCGGTTTCTACGCCTGGAATGAGTTCTCGTTTGCCTTGATCATGGTCAAAAATGACGCGCTGCGCACCATCCCCGTGGGACTGCTCTTCTTCAAGGGCGAGATGCACACCGAGTGGGGTGTGCTGCTGGCCGGGCTGGTGATCTCAGCCATCCCGATTGTGGTGTTCTTTATCTTTGCACAAAAATACTTTATCGCCGGTCTGTCTGGCGATGGGATCAAAGGTTAATGGAGAAGGGAATCAATGGGATGAAGGTATCGACACTGAACCTTGAAGAAGAATATCGGAATCTGCTGGAACGCGAGTTCCCGCTTACCCCTATTCTGCACACGCAGTTGAACCGTTTGAACGATCACATTCTGGAACAGGTAGATTCATTATTTACGTATGGTTATGACCTGACGCCGGAAATTCTGGGCAAGATGAGTTCCTTGAAATGGCTGCATATCGGGCAATCGGGCATGGATCCGCTGCCTTTCGACCAGTTGCGGGAGCAAAAGGTATTCATCACCAATTCACGGGGCATCAATTCTCCGACAATTGCTGAATACGTCATGTGCGCCCTGCTTAATGTGGTGCGGAAGTCCTTCACTTATGCGGAGAAGGCCCGGCAAAAGGTCTGGGACGTGGATACGACGGTGGATGAATTGTTGGGCAAGACCCTCGGTATCTTTGGCATGGGTATGGTCGGCAGCGAGATTGCCAAACGGGCCAAAGTATTTGGCATGAAGGTGCTGGGCGTGGACGTGGTTTCTCCAACCACCCCTGACGTGGATCAGATGTATTCGCCGGATCAGCGGCTGGAAGTGCTGCCGCAGTGCGATTTCGTGGTGCTGTGTATGCCATTGCTTCCCTCCACTACCGGGATGATCGGGCGCAAAGAATTGACGATGATGCGGCCAACAGCCTGGCTGATGAATGTCGGGCGCGGTCCGCTGCTGGTGGAAAGCGATCTGCTGGACGCCATCGATGCCAAAAAGATCGCCGGCGCGGTGCTGGACGTTTTCGCGGAGGAGCCGCTGCCAAAGGCAAATGAACTGTGGAACCGGGAGAACGTCTGGATCACTCCGCATACCGCGGGAGATCACTTCGCTCAGTACGCTCCCCGCATGGTAGAAATTTTGCGCTTCAATCTGGCTCAGTACCCGAACTTTGAGCAGATGAAGAACCCAGTGAAATATTGATAATCCAACAAGATAAAGGTGAAATGATGATTGAGACTCAGGTAAAACAGGTACTCGCTTCTCTGGCAGGGAAGCAATTCGATCAGCTTTATTTCGTGGCCTGCGGGGGTTCTTCCGCGCTGATGTACCCCGGGAAGTATCTGGTCGACAGTTATTCGACGAAGATCAATTCCGATTATTACAATGCCAACGAATTCATCTATCTGGCCCCGGCAGCCCTGGGCGAGAAATCCCTGGTGATTACCTGCTCGCAGGAAGGGAAAAC
>JAAZOQ010000027.1 GCA_012797695.1 Anaerolineaceae bacterium
CAGCGCCACCGGTTCAGTTTCAGATACCCGTGTGCACCTGACCGTCGTGGATGAGGCCCAATCCACGCTCTCGGCACAACTTATCAGCGAACTCGAGCAATCTGCCTCGGTACGCATCACCCAAGAAGATCTCGATCAGGCGCAGGCCAGCTTCAACACACGGCGCTACGCTGCCGTCTTGATCATCCCGGCAGATTTCACCCTCGAAAGCGCCAAAGCCGGCACGCTTACCCTGCAGATGCTGCAGCAGCCCAATAACATGGACGCGGTGATCTCGCGCCAGGCCGTGGAAGCCGCGGCCAGCCGGGTCAGCAGCCTGAATGACATCGCTTCGCAGAGCGTAGCCATGGCCGCGCAGATCCAGCCCTTTGCCAGCGAGTCTGACCGCGCAGCCTATTACACGGCCGCGCTCGACGCTGCCCAAACGCAACTGGCCGAGGCCCCCCAGAGGCTGCAGGTCAGCGAAGGCAGCACCGCCGATCAGGTGGAGTACGACCCGCGCGCCAATTCCTCCGCCGGTCAGCTCATCACCTGGGTCTTCATCCCCCTCATCGGGCTTGCCGGTATGTTCGCCTCTGAACGCCAGCAAGGGACGCTGCGGCGCATCCTTACCACCCCCACGCGTAAATCTACCTATTTGCTGGGCACCATCCTGGGGCAGGTATTGACTGCGCTGGTACAGATGGCCTTGCTGGTCACCTTTGGCATCGTCGTCATGCACGTCGACTGGGGCCAATCCCCGGCCGCGCTGGCAGTGATCCTGATCGCCGCGGCACTGGCGGCTGCCGCCCTGGGCACCATGCTGGGAACCTTCGTCAAGACAGAAGGCCAGGCCAACGGCCTCAGCGTCATGCTGGGCATGTCAATGGCCCTGCTGGGCGGCTGCTGGTACCCCCTGGAGCTCTTCCCCAGTGCCGTCCAAACCGCGGTCAAAGTGCTGCCCACCACCTGGGCCATGCAGGGCATGATGGATATCGTCCTGCGCGGCGGCGGACTCATGGCCATCTGGCCCGAAACCGCCGTTCTACTTGGCTTCGCAGCCGTCTTTTTCACCATCGGCGTGCTGCGCTTCCGCTACGAATAATTGCTTTTTTCTTCCCGCGGCCAATCCCCGCGGGAATTCTCTTGACTTTTTGTGTACCGATTGGTATACTATGGGTATGTCTGAGAACCGGGAATTGATCCTCGAAAGCGCCCTGCGCCTCTTTGCCGAACGGGGCTATGATGCCGTGGGCGTACAGGAGATTGCCGAAGCGGCCGGGGTGCAAAAACCCACCCTGTACCACTACTTTGGCAGTAAAACTGGCCTGCTGCATACCCTGCTCGAGGAAAATTTTGCCCCCCTCTTCGCCGAACTGGAAAAGAGCGCCGTCTATCATCACGACGTTAAAAATGCCCTTGAAGCAGTGGCTGCCACCTACTTCCGCTTTGCCCGTCAGCAGCCGCGCTTTTACCGTCTGCAGCTTTCGCTGTGGTTTGCCGCCCCCGATAGTGAGCCTTTTCAGGCAGTGGCGCCTTTCAATCAGCGCCAGCAGACCCTGCTCGAGGCCCTCTTCACCGCCGCCGCGCTGGATCACGGAAATATGCAAGACCGCCAGCGAGCCTACGCCGCCACTTTCTTAGGCATGATCAACACCTACGCCGCGATCGGCCTGAACCATCAGGTCGAGCTGGACCAGACGCTGGTGATGAAATCCGTTCACCAATTCATGCACGGCATCTTCTCATAATATTTTTTTGCTTAATACTATACCTACCGGTATGTACCTAAGGAGAATCCCTGATGAATCAATCTTCACCCGCCCATTGGGCCAACCAGAGTGTTTTTTACGCCCTCTATCCGCTCGGCTTTTGCGGAGCACCGCTGCGCAATGATTTTTCGACCCCGCCGATCCCCCGGCTCGAAAAGATCCGGGAATGGCTGCCGCATATTCAA
>JAAZOQ010000227.1 GCA_012797695.1 Anaerolineaceae bacterium
GTGCTGGTGGGGGAGAATCCGGCCAGCCAATCTTACGTACGTTCCAAACAAAAAGCTTGCGCTGAAGTGGGCATTGAGTCTTTTGGCTTTGAACTGCCGGCGGATGTCAGCCAGGCAAGACTGGAAGGGTTGATCCAGGAATTAAGCGTGGATACACGGGTCAACGGTATCCTCGTGCAGTTACCTTTGCCAGAAGGAATCAACGAAGAGCCAGTATTGCGGGCAGTGGCGCTGGAAAAGGACGTGGATGGCTTTCATCCCATCAATATTGGCCGATTGGCTCAAAAGGGCCGCGAACCGTTGTTCGTCCCCTGCACTCCAGCCGGGGTGATGTATTTATTGGAGAGAGAATTGCCCAGTCTGGCAGGAGTCAATGCTGTGGTATTAGGCCGTTCTAACATCGTGGGTATGCCGGTGGCGCTGCTGCTGGTGCGTGCCAATGCCACGGTGACGATTTGCCATTCACGCACGAAGAATTTACCCGAGGTGGTACGCAACGCGGATGTGTTGGTGGCTGCGGTGGGCAAAGCGGAAATGGTACGCGGGGATTGGGTAAAACCAGGAGCGGTGGTGATCGACGTGGGCATTAACCGCGTTGAAGATGCCAGCCGGCCGCGTGGTTATCGTCTGGTCGGAGATGTCAATTATGCCGAAGTCAGCCAGGTGGCAGGAGCCATCACGCCGGTTCCGGGTGGGGTAGGGCCATTGACGATTGCCATGTTGCTGCGCAATACGCTGCATGCCGCAGAACTGGCTCAATCTCAGGTAAATGGATAAGACCTTGCCGGAGCCTCATTAAAATTGAGGCCGCCCGGTTGAGCAAGTTGAGTTAGAAAACAAACCGTCCAGGGAATTTGAACTTTCCCCGGACGGTTGTGGTTACAAGGGCAGTTACTTTATCGATTCAGCAATTTGCATTAATTCATCCAGGCGAGCGGAGGTTTCAGAATCGTCGAAGGGAATAATTTCTCCGCGGTCCCCGGTTCGATAATATTGCAGGTCATAGCGCAGTCCGTCTTTTAGCCACTCCAATTCCAATCTTCGGTTTTCATCCCAGACTGAATCCGAAGTCCACCCCCCGCGAATGAGCAGAGCAGGCTGCCCGTTTACAGAAGTTTCAACCGCACTATTTTGCGCGGCAGAGAGCATCAGATCTTTGTCGTAGATCTCTACCAGCATACTGATTTCGTAGGCCTGATTGTTGCTCCAATGGAGTAGAACCCATTGTTTTGACTGAGCAATGGCAAAATCCTGTGAAAGCACAAATCCCGATGGCAAATACTGAGGCATGGCAAAATTGAATGGAGCATTCTTAATTTCACTGACTGGCAGCGGGGTGAGTACGGTGATCATGGATGGCATTTCAGTTACTTTTGCAAGGGGGCTTTCGGTGGTTTCGCTTACATTGAAACCGGCGATTTGTTTGATCCAATTGGCTACATTTGCCCTGACTGGTGCTGAGATGGTGAACAGAAGTACAACGGCAATCAACAGGCCGGCAAGTGAATATTGAAACAGATGTTTTTTAAACATTTGACTCTCGCTTTCTTCTTGATTGAGCTTTGCATAAAGGGAATCCCGGAATGCTTTTGGGGGTTCCGGACGGTTCTCATAGAGAAATTTATCGTTCATTCTTTTCTACCTCCCACTGGGATCGGAGCTTCTCTACAGCACGAAAGAGGATCACTCCTACATTTGATTCTGATAAACCGGTCAGATGCGCAATCTGGCGGTTAGTTAATTCGGCACCGTATTTATAAGAAATCAGATCGCGTTCACGCGAGTCGAGGATAATTAAAATCTGCTGCAGCCGGGCAAATTCCTCCGATTTTTCGACTTCATTTTCGATTTGCTCTGAGGGTGAAACCAGGCGGGTTTCGTCAAAATCTTCCTGCGGTTTTTGAGAACGAAAATGATCTGAAACGACATTGCGCGCAATACCGAACACCCAGCTGTCAAACCCGCCCAGGTCTTCTCGAAACCGCCCTCTGGATTTCCAGGCCTTCTCAAAGGTGGCTGAAGCAAGATCTTCAGATAAGGAACGATCTCCCACCTTGAACCAGAAAAAGCGGAAAACTTTGGGCAGTAATTCGTTGTAATGACGCTGCCAGTCAATTATTTCTCTCATGCCGGGTTGCCTTTTCCTCTGTGAAATGATTTCTATAAAGTTAATTCGTACTGTATGAAATACTATTACATGATATCTATTGGGGAATTGACGTTTGAATTTGAATGATGGAGCATAAATCGAAAGAAAATACCAGTGATGCGAACGGCAGAGGTTCTGAAATTTCGTTATACAACAAAACCAGAAGAGATGCTATTTCTTGTTGTCTGACAATTGACTTTTCGCATAAAAGTAAGTAAACTGAGTGTATTGTTGTCTGACAAATACAGGCGAACAGCTCTACGCTTCTCGTTTTAATTCAGGAATGGTGAAACCCATGACGACCCTTTTAGTCAAGAACGCGCAGCTCTTAGTCACAATGGATGACCACCGCCGTGAAATATCGGATGGTGGTCTTTTTATTCGCGATGGTTTTATCGAACAGGTGGGAAACACCCGTGATCTTCCGCAGCAGGCGGATGAGGTGGTGGATCTTTCTCATCATCTGGTATTGCCGGGGTTGATCAATACCCATCACCATTTCTATCAAACGCTGACACGGGCCGTTCCAGCGGCTCAGAACGCCAATCTATTCAACTGGTTGACGACACTTTACCCGATCTGGGCGCGGATGACCCCGGAAGATATTCGCATCTCCACCCAAACAGCGCTGGCGGAACTGGCGCTTTCGGGCTGCACAACCGCATCCGATCACCTGTATCTCTTTCCGAATGGCTCCAAACTGGATGATGAGATTGAAGCTGCTCAGGCAATCGGTGTCCGTTTACAAGCTTCCCGCGGTTCGATGAGTCTGGGGCAAAGTAAAGGCGGCCTGCCCCCAGATAGCGTGGTGGACAGCGAGGAACACATCCTGGTGGATAGTGAACGCTTGATCCAGCGCTATCACGATCCCAGGCCGGGAGCGATGGTGCAGATCGTGCTGGCGCCGTGTTCTCCGTTCAGTGTCACGGGCGATTTGATGAAGCAAAGTGCAGCTCTGGCGCGTAAATATGGTGTACATCTGCATACTCATCTGGCAGAAACCCAGGATGAGGAACAATTTACGCTCCAATCCTTTGGTTATCGCCCGGTAGCTTATATGCAATCGGTGGATTGGGTAGGGAATGATGTGTGGTTTGCCCATTCGGTTCACGTTTCGCCCGAAGAAATCGAAGTCTATGCCCGGGAAGGCTGTGGGGTAGCCCACTGCCCCTCCTCCAATATGCGTCTGGCTTCGGGTATTGCTCCGATTCGTCAGATGCTGAAGGCTGGCGTGAAGGTTGGTTTGGGTGTGGATGGCTCGGCCAGCAATGATAGTTCTCATTTACTGGCTGAAGTCCGACAGGCCATGCTGCTGGCACGGCTCAAAGCCGGGTTGGAAGGAGCCTCGCTTTCTTCTACGGGCAGCGAGTTGTTAACTGCACGGCAGGCACTGGAATTGGCAACACGCGGCGGAGCGGCGGTTCTGGGACGGAAAGATATTGGCTCCCTTGAACCTCATAAGTGTGCTGATTTTATTGCCATCGACTTGCAGCAACTGGATCTGGCAGGGGCGCTGCATGATCCGCTGGCAGCGATCGTTTTCTGCCAGTCGGTGAAGGTGAACTGGAATTTTGTCCAGGGGAAAGCGGTGATCAAGGAAGGCAAACTGGTGGGGTTGGATCTGCCCACCCACATCGAAAAGCACAATCGGGCAGCCAGAAGGCTGGTCGAAGCCTGATCGGGGAAGATAGCATCGCTGAGGAGAAAACAAGATGGGAATGGATTCTTTCTGGTTGCAAAATGCTCGTGAACTGGTGGATTGCGCTATGGGGCGCGTGCCGGCGGATCTGGTTATCCGCAAGGGAAAGTGGGTTTGCGTTCAAACCGGCGAAATCATTCCAGACACGGATATTGCGGTAAAGAGTGGCCGCATTGCCTATGTGGGCGAAGATGCCAGTCACACGATCGGCAAAGAAACACAGGTAGTCGATGCCCTGGGCAGATTCATGGTGCCAGGTTTATTGGATGGCCACATGCACGTCGAGTCGGGCATGGTAACGGTCACCGAATTCGTGCGGGCAGCGCTGCCGCACGGTACAACGGGTATTTTTGCGGACCCGCATGAGATTGCCAATGTCTTTGGCTTGCGCGGGGTGCGTTTGATGGTGGATGAAGCTGCCCAACAGCCCATTCATGTTTTTGTGCAGATGCCCTCCTGTGTGCCCTCCGCACCTGGGTTCGAAACGCCCGGCGCCGTTTTGGGGCCGAAGGAGGTCACGGAAGCGATGACCTGGCCAGGAATCATTGGTCTGGGCGAAATGATGAACTTCCCGGGCGTCTTTAATGGAGATGATAAGGTACACGCAGAGATGTCTGCGACCCGCTGTGCCGGCAAGGTCATTGGCGGCCATTATGCTTCACCTGATCTGGGCTTACCCTTCCACGGGTATCTGGCGGGAGGTCCGCAGGATGACCACGAAGGCACCCGAGAAGAGGATGCTATTGCACGAGCGCGGCAGGGGATGAAAGTGATGATGCGTTATGGCTCTGCCTGGCATGATGTGGCAGCACAGGTAACAGCGGTGACCCAAAAAGGGTTGAACCCGCGCATGTTTATCTTGTGCACGGATGATTCCCATTCGGCTACGCTCATCAGCGAAGGCCACATGGATCGGGTGATCAGGCACGCAGTCGAGCAAGGACTCGATCCGATCATTGCGCTGCAGATGGCAACCATCAATACCGCTGAACATTTCGGCGTTTCGCGCGAAATGGGCATAATTGCTCCCGGGCGGTACGCGGATGTTTTGCTGGTCAAGGATTTGCGCCACTTCACAGTCGAAACCGTGTTTGCCAAAGGTATCGAGGTTGCGCGTGAAGGGAAATTGCTGATCGAACTGCCCAAGATCGAGTATGCCGATTGGGCCTGTCAATCAGTTCACCTGAAACGGCCAATTGTGGCGGAAGATTTTCGCCTGCCGGCCAATAACGGGGCAGAGGTTATAGCCAATGTTATTGGGGTCATCGAGAATCAGGCGCCCACTCGACATCTTAAGATAAAAATGCCAGTGGTCGATGGCGAGATCAAACCAGAGATCAAACGGGATATCGATAAAATCGCACTGGTAGAACGCCACCACGCCAGTGGTAAAGTGCAGGTAGGGCTGGTTTCAGGCTTTGGCTTTTCCCGCCCGTGTGCGATCGCTACGACCGTGGCGCACGACAGCCATCAAATGATCGTCGTGGGCACCGATGAAGAGGATATGGCATTAGCGGCTAATACTCTGGCAGAGTGCGGTGGTGGGCAGGTAGTTGTCTCGCAAGGGAAAGTGCTCGGCAAGGTCGAATTGCCTATCGGCGGACTGATGTCGAATGAAAGAGCGGAAGTTGTGGCCCGCAAAGCAGCTTCCGTGCTGGAAGGTTTCAAACTGTGTGGCTGTGAGCTAAACAATCCCAACATGCAGTTGAGTTTGCTGGGGTTGGTGGTTATTCCTGAGTTACGCATCTCTGATCTGGGACTGGTCGATGTCACCAAATTCGATTTCATCCCGGTCATTGAACCCATCCGATGAAAGAGTCAACGCTCATGATGA
>JAAZOQ010000228.1 GCA_012797695.1 Anaerolineaceae bacterium
GGGTAAAGAAAAAGAAACCCCGGGAGAATTCTCCCGGGGTCAGGTGTGTTTAGCGCACGTAGATCAAAATCCAGAAGGGCTGGTCAAAATTCGGACCGATGCCGAAGCGGGTGCCATCTGGTGTTTCGAGCATGAATTTGGCCTTGTAATTGGCAACAGTTTCAGGCGCTTTGAGGTTGATCTTTAATTCGACGGATTGACCATTCGAAACGACCTGACCAATGACGGTATCCGAGGCACCAAAGGGGTTGTCATCCACCGAAACAATCTTGGTATCGGCGGGCCAGGTGGCAGTACCCACGTTGCTGACATGCCAGATCTTGGTAAAGGTCATGTTGGCGTTGACGTAGGTACCATCCGGGAAGTTGACGTCTTCCACTTCACCCACGCGCAGTGACGGGGCGGAGGTGGTCTGGTTGTTGACTGGCGCAACTACAGCGGCCGCGGTGGTCGCAGTTGGGGCAGCCGTGGGCGCTTCAGTCGGCAGAGCTGTGGCAGTGGGCACTGCGGTGGGAGCTTCAGTGGCGACGACGGTTTCCACTGCGGCAGCCGGTTGGCTGGCGTTGGTGCTGATCTGGGTCTGCATGACAGAAAGAGTGGCGGCGATGGCGGTTTGCATTCCGGTAGTCTGATCAGCGGTAGCTGGCTGACTGCAGCCCACCAGCACCAGGGCCGCAACCAGTAATGTTACGAGAGTAATTTGAATTGGTTTCAAAATGAACCTCCATGAATTATCCATACTGAGAAAAGCAAAAGTCATCTCATTATAAAAGAGGTTCTCACCCTTAGGCAAGGGTGAGAAAAACCCTCTATTATCGAAGCTGACCCACTCAGAAGGGTGCTTTTATGGTGTGCAGGTCACCGGGATCGAGATCTCCGCGAAATCTTGATGGTTGGGCGAATCGACGTAAATGTGGGCGGTCAATGTTCCGGTCGAAGCGTCCACTGGCCAGCTGACGGTAGTGCCGGTCTTGGTCCCCGTATCACTGAAGGTCAGCGAGTAGGTATCTGAAGTGCCGGCCGAGGTCTTGATGTAATAAGTTACTGTGCCAGAACCGTTGACGGTGATGCTGGGCACCAGATTGATGGTGGCCGGGCAGGTACCGCTGTAAGGATTGGCCGAAGCCGAAAGTGAAGCTGCGGTAACAGCGAAAACGTTCTCGGTAGTGATACGGATCGACCACGGTTCTCCGGCAGAGGGGCCCAACCCAAAGGTATAGCCGTTATCCGTTTCGATCATGAAATTAGCAATGTGTTTACCGGCGGTAACCGGTGCGGTAAAGGTGACCGAGACCTCGTACGTCGCGCCGGGGTTGATCTGTTTCCCCAGAGTGATGGAGCTGACCCCCATCGAGTCGCCGCTGACGAAGACGATGCGATAACTCGATAACCAGGCAGCCGTGCCGCCGTTGGTAATGCGCCAGGTCTTGACGAAGCTTTGTCCGCCTTTGAGCACTGTCCCGGCTGGGATGGTGACGTCCTGAACGTTCGAGACGTACAGCGCTTCAGCCTGCGTGGGTGTTGGTGGAATGGGCGTCGCGGTTGGGGCCAGGGTAGGGACGGGCGTGAAGGTGGGGATCGGCGTTTCAGAAGGGGCGGCAGTCTGGGTGAAGGCGGCTTGCAGCGCATTTTGAGTTTGCAGGGCGACCACGGTCTGAGCGACCAGGGTTTGCAGGTCAGGGGTACTGATAGTATTGCTGGGCGCGCAACCAGCCAGCAGCGCTACGCTCAGTAAAAAAGGTGTGATTTTCATAATCCATTTCATGTGTTTTTCTCCAAATTGATTCATTGGTCATCCGCCGGCAGAAGCAGAGACCACTTCCCGGTTGCTTTCACTCCAAAGGCGGGGCTGGGGTCAGGTCTCCCGTGGCGCAGAAAGAATTGCTCTTTTGTTCACCAACGGGCAAAATTCTCTATGGCGTGCAGGTCACCGGGATGGTGATTGCGCCAAAGTCCTGATGGTTGGGCGAATCAACGTAAATGTGAACCACCAGTGGGTCAGGTCCGGTCACGGGCCACGCAATAGCCGCCGTGGTGACTGTGCCGGCTGCAGTAAAGACGTTGGTATAGGTATTCGAGTTCCCGGTAGAGGTGACGAAGTAATAGGTAACCGTGCCGGCTGCGGTGCTGGTGAGGGAGGCAGAAAGGCTGACGCTCCCGGGGCACGCGCCGGAATAAGAAGTGGGCGAGGCGATTACCGAAGCCGAGGAGACCTGGAAGAACTTCTGAACGATGATCTTGACCCAGAAGGGGCTGGTGCCATTGGCGCCCAGACCGAAGTTCTTGCCTGCATCAGTTTGAACCATAAAGTTACCCTGATAGGTCCCCTCGGATTGGGGGGCGACCAGATTGACTGAGATATCGATGGTTTGATTGGGGGCAACTGTGCGTCCCAACAGTACGCTGGTGGCGCTCATCTGATCCCCGCTGACGAAGACCAGCTTGAAGTTAGCCGTCCAGCTGGCAATGCCGCCGTTGGTGATGCGCCAGGTCTTGGTGAAAGATTCGCCGGGCTGGTAAACGGTGTTGTCTGGTGCGGTAATGTCTTCGACCCGGGTGATGATGTAACTGGGCTGCGAAGTGGCGGTGGGTGCAGCCAGGGTGGTGGCTACAGGGGCGGTCGTGGCCGCCAGGGTGGCGGTGGCGATCATTTCAGGGGTGGCTGTCGGAGCAGCCTCTGCGGGGGTAGATGCGGCGAGAGCGGTTTGCAAAGCGACAACAGTATTGGCAACGGCAGTTTGCTGTACAGATACATTGTCGGTACTGTTATTCCCGAGCAAGCTGCAGCCTGTAATCAGCAGCCCGGTGATCAATAAACCGGCAGTGACTTTTGTGAACAGTTTCATTTGTTTCCTCCAGACCAGATTTTAATCCAGCAATCTGGCTAGGATAATTATAGAGAGGGTTGGGGGGGAATACAATAGAAAGATTAATCTCCGTGAAGCGGGTTATTTCTACCGCAGGTGGCTGATCCATCGGCGCAGGGAGGTCAGCCGCAGGGTCATCAGCAGTATCCAGACTCCCAATGCGACCAGTGGCCAGAAGATCTGCCCCGAGAGACGGAAGAGATCCCCCTTGAGGCTGAGCGCGTAATGCAGAATGACCAGAATCGCCAACGGATAAACCAGAGCATGCAGTCGATTCCAGCTTCGTTTCATTTTTCGCTGGGCAGCGTTGGTTGAGGTGACCGCCAGCGCGATCAAGATCAGAAAAGCCGCTAATCCCAGCCACAGGTAGAGTTTGTTGAGCAGAAGCTCCAGAATTTGCCCCCATACCAGTCCGTAATCAAGGATCAGAAAGACGAGCAGGTGCAGGGCAGCGTAAACGAACGCATAGATCCCCAATGGACGGCGCCAGGGGGTAAAGCCGCTCCATCCGCTCAGGGTGCGCAGAGGCGTGCAGGCCAGCGAAGCCAGCAACAGGATCAGTGCCCAATCTCCAGTGCGGTGTTCCAGCGTTTGTACCGGGTTGAACCCCCAGCCAGTGATCAATCCTTCCGCGGCCAGCCACAGCAGGGGGAGCAAAGCCACAACGTGGATCAGCACCTGCGGGAAGCGGCGCGCCCGAGAGGTTTTCAATAATATTTCTCCAGATCCATGCCGGTGTACAGACTGGCTACCTCATTGGCGTAGCCGTTGAACAGTTCTGTGTTGCGCCGCCCCAGTTCGCCGATGCGGCGTTCGGTCGCCTGTGACCAGCGCGGATGAGGAACCGCCGGGTTGACGTTCGAGTAGAAGCCGTACTCATTCGGGGCGGAGGTATTCCAGAAGGTAGCCGGCTGGTCGGTGACCAGCTCGATCTTGATGATGGATTTGATGCTCTTGAAGCCGTACTTCCAGGGCACCACCAGACGGATGGGGGCCCCGTCTTGCGGCGGCAGTGCTTTTCCGTACAATCCAGTAGCCAGCAGAGTGAGATCATGCTGGGCTTCATCCAGACGCAGCCCTTCAGTGTATGGCCAGGGGAAGAAGACGTCTTTCTGCCCGGGGTAATGGGAGGGGTCGTTCACCGAAGTGAATTTTACGTACTGTGCCCCTTCTTGAACGCCGATATCGGCCAGCAGTTTGTGCAGCGGGAACCCGTTCCACGGAATGACCATGGACCAGCCTTCCACGCAGCGCAGTCTGTAGGTACGTTCTTCAGCCGGGTAGGCTTTCATCAATTCGGCAACGTCGATCGTTTGCGGGTGATCCACGAGCCCGCTGATCTCAATGGGCCAGGGCTGGGTCACCATGCCGGTGGCCAGATCGGCCACATCCTCCTTTTGCAGTGAAAATTCGTAAAAGTTATTGTAGTGAGTGACGGTGTCGTAAGGGGTGAGCGTATCGGGTTCCGAGGTGGCGCTGGGGGCGAATCCGCTGGGGGTTGGAAGAACGCCGCAGGCGGCCAGCGCAGCCGAAAGGCCGACGCTCCCGACCAGTGCCAGAAATTTACGTCGCGAAAAGTACAATTTTTCGGGGGTAATGGGATCTTTCTTGAGGTTGATCATTTGAGCACCTGTAATATACCTAATACAACCAATATAGTCTATATTACATGCACCACATGATAGCCAAATTAAAGGAAGAAATAATTAATTCAGGCTGCGCAGTTTGGGACGGAAAATGAAGGTGATCAAGCAGAAGAACATGACCATGCCGCTGAACAACCAGACGGTATTGGGCTCGCCGATTTTGTCAGCGGTCATGCCGGCGACCAGCGAGCCGACCGGGGATCCGCCCATGAAGACCAGCGAATACACACCCATCACTCGTCCACGCAGCTCGTCCGGCACGTGACTTTGGATAAGGGCATTGGTGGTGTTGATCATGGCCATGACTGACCAGCCGATGCAGACCATCAAGGCCAGCGAGGCCGGTATGGCATGGATGAAGGCAAAAATGGTGAAAAAGATGGGGGTAAAGAAGTACCCCACCGCCCAGATTTTGCCGCGTGTTCCACCGGAGCCGACGTAGGCGATCATCAATGCCCCCAGCAGGGAGCCTACGCCGCGGGCGGATAGCAGCAAACCATTGGTGGTTACGTCTCCGCCCAGCACATCCACGGCCCAGGCTGGGATCAGGGTGAGCAGGCCAAAGCCGAAGAAGCCAATGACGCCTAGATTGAGCAGTAGCCCACGGATGGTCTTTTCGTTAACGGTGTAGATGAGTCCTTCTTTTAATTCATTGAAAGCTGATTTTGTCGCAGGGCGGGCCAGCACGCCTGAAAGTTTCATTAACAGCAGCGCGCTGATCACGGCGATGAAAGAGATGCCGTTGATGGTGAAACACCAGCCGGCTCCCAGCCAGGCATACACCAGACCGGCGACGGCCGGGCCCACCACGGTGCCAATGTTGAACATGGTGCTGTTCAGGGCAATGGCGTTGGTCATGTCTTTATATTCGACCATCTCTGACACAAACGATTGCCGGGCTGGCGTTTCGAAGGCGTTGGCGGTTCCCAGCAGGAAGGCTAGCACGATGATGTGCCAGGGTTGCACCCAGTGGGTAAAGGTGAGCACGGCCAGGACAAAAGCCAGCACCATCATGGTGGTTTGAGTGATGACGATCATGCGCCGCCGCGGAATACGATCCGCAATTACCCCACCATAAAGAGTAAACAGCAATACCGGTAAGCCATTGGCGAAGCTGACATAGCCCAGAAAGGCGTCGGATTTGGTCAGATCGTAAACCAGATATCCCTGGGCAGTCGACTGCATCCAGGTGCCGACGAGTGAAACGATTTGCCCGATGAACCACAACCGGTAGTTGGGATAACTTAAGGCAATAAATGTGTCATTTATCTTGGTTGATTTCATATGCACTTGAACAGAATTTCTGGTAGTCTTGAATATACCACCAAATGAGAATTGCTTTGAAATAAAAACTTAAGAATGAAACTGACTCTCTCCGCCTGTCGGCCAATCCCTTATAATTAGGGGAAGAGTTTTGCTGAGGTAACAGGGCCCCAGAAAAGGACAGATTATGAACGAGTTCATCGATTTGATTTACAAAAGACGCTCGATCCGCAAATTCACTGACAAGAAGATCAGCCAGGAGATACTCGAAGAGCTGCTCAAAGCGGGGATGGCTGGGCCTTCCGCGATGAATGCCCAACCCTGGGAATTCGTGGTGGTGACGGACCCCGCCCAATTGAAGAAGTTTCAGCGTTCTTTGATGTTTGCCAAACAAGATTATACGGCGATTATTTGTGTCTGTGGCAGCCGGCGCGTGCAGAAGAACAAGGCTGGGGATCGCTTCTGGGTGCAGGATTGTGCCGCGGCGACCGAGAATATTCTGCTGGCCGCAACTTCACTGGGCCTGGGTTCGGTCTGGATTGGGGTTCACCCGATCACCATTTATACCCGTCAGGTGCGCGCTATCTTGAACCTGCCCGAAGACGTGACCCCATTGAATATCATTGGTCTGGGCTACCCGGCGGAAGAAAAGGAACCGCGTACTCAATATGAAGAAAGTCGGGTGCACTGGCAGGTTTATGGCCCGGCGGAAAAACGGCACTTGCACTTTTTCAAGCACCGCAAGAATGAAACGGTGCTCGAACAGACCAAAGAGGAATAAGGTCATGCCTTTGCGTCCGATGACTTTGGCAGATATCGAGCCAGCCCTGGCGCTGTGGCAGCGTTGTGCCGGTCTGGGGTTGAGTGCTGCGGATAGCCCATGTGCGCTCAAGAAATTCCTGGAACGGAACCCGGGCCTGAGCTTCGTCGTGGAAGAAGCAGGTCAGGTGGTGGGCACGATTCTGGGTGGGCAGGATGGCCGGCGCGGATTCTTCTATCATCTGGCTGTGGCGCCTGAGAAACGCCGGCAGGGGTTGGGGGAGCGGCTGGTGACCGCGGCTCTGGCGGCAATGCGAGAGCAAGGCATCCAAAAATGCCATATTCTGGTCTTTCAAACCAATGACGAGGGCCAGCAATTCTGGCAAAAGGTGGGCTGGAAGCTGCGTCCGGAGATCGATCTGCTTTCGTTCGATGTTGAACCTTCCCAGGGGCAATGCCCCTGTTGATTTTGAATCTATTGGAGACTTATGAAAAGAATTTTCGTTGTTTTGCTTGTGGCAGGTTTACTTTTGAGCGGCTGCAATCGGGCCGCTTCGACGACCAATCTTTCCCCCATTGATCAGGCTCAGACGGCAGGGGCCGGCACGGCTTTGCCAACTGCCTTGAGCGGCACAGCAGTACCCGATACGGATACTTCCTCTTTGCCTGAGACGTTGCCCGTGTCAGAGAAGGGGTATGAGTTATATTCCTGGCAGAGCAACAGTAGCTGGTATTTCACTCTGATTACTGGTACCAATGCTACCAAAGACTTTAACGATATTGTGACTGCCGGCAATACTTTAAGTGACGATGGCTTCGTCAAGATCACCGTGCGGGGCGTGGATGCCATCAAAGACGTGTTGAAACGTGTGCCCGCTGATAGCCGTATCATCTGGGGCGGAATGGTTCTTCCCAAGAACGAGACGACCGGCAGCATTTATCTGTCTTATCCTCCCGATTCGATTGTGCAGGATATCGAAACAACCTGCAGTGATCTTGGACTGAAGCTGACCACGATTCAGGCTCAGTGAGCGTCCTATGATTGATCCTGCACTTCCTTTGATTGATCTGCATCATCATCTGGATGGCAGCGTTCGTCTGGAGACGATTCTTGACCTGGGGCTGCAGCACAATTTACCCTTGCCTGCGACCACACTCGAAGAACTGCGCCCGTACGTGCAGGTATCGACTCCTCAGCCGGGAGTGATGGCCTTTATCGAAAAATTCGAGTGGATGACCGGCGTTCTGGTAGATTATGCTGCCTGCCGCCGCATTGCTTACGAGAATGTCGAGGATGCCGCCCGCATCGGCATCGATTACATTGAACTGCGTTACAGCCCCTGGTTCATGGCAGAGGCCCACCATCTCAGCGCGGAGGGTGTGGTCGAGGCGGTGACCGATGGTATCCGTGCCGGCGAGCGTGAGTTTGGCGTCAAAGCCAACCAGATCGGTATCCTGTCGCGCCATTATGGTCCAGAGATTGCTTTCAAAGAGCTGGCGGCATTGCTGAGCCGCAAAGACGAGTTTGTCGGTCTCGATCTGGCCGGGGATGAAGCGAACTTCCCGGGCGAATTGTTCGTCCGCCATTTTCAGCAGGCGCGTGACGCGGGTTGGCACATTACTGTGCATGCCGGGGAGGCCGCCGGGCCTGAAAGCATCTGGCAGGCGCTGAGTGAACTGGGCGCTGAACGTATCGGTCACGCTGTGCGTGCTATTGAGGATCCTGAGTTGCTGGATGTGCTTCTCGAGCAGGGGATCGGCGTCGAGTGCAATTTGACCAGCAATGTGCAGACGACCACTGTCCCTGATTATGCTCATCACCCCATGAAGGCTTTTCTGCAGAAAGGCTTGCTGGCGACCTTGAACACCGATGACCCGGGTATCAGCGCCATCGACCTGCGTTACGAATACGACGTGGCCGCCCCGCAGGCCGGGCTGAGTGATCCCATGATTCGTCAGGCGCAGCGTAATGCCCTGACCACGGCTTTCTTGAGTTCCTCCGAGAAGGAAGCTCTTCTTCAGAAGAAGAAAACCCCTAAAATTGAATGATAGAATGGGCACGGCCAGCGCCGTGCCTTTTTTCTTAACCAAGCGTAGGGGAATCGTTGGTTTACTTTATCTGATTTTAAGAAAATGAACAAAAATGCCTGTGCTATAATGCAAGTCAATCGAAAAAGGGCAGAACAAGATGCGATTTTTGATCACAGGCGCGGCTGGTTTTTTGGGATCGGCGCTGGCAAATCGGCTGGCGGCGGAGGGACACAGTGTTTTGGCATTGGATGATCTCTCGGCGGGCGATCCCAAGAAACTCTCTGAGCAGGTAAAGTTCATTCGCGGTGACGTCAATGATCGTTCCAGATTATGGACGTTACTGCAGGAAGTAGATTGCGTTTACCACCTGGCGGCGCGCGTGAGCGTGCCTGAGTCGGTGCTGTATCCACGCGAATACAATCAGGTGAATGTAGGCGGTACGGTGACCCTCATGGAAGCCATGCGCGATGTTGGAGTGCACCGTGTGGTCATGGCCTCTTCGGGCACGGTCTATGGCGAACAGGTTCTCCAGCCGGTCAGTGAACAGGCGATTCCCAACCCGCGCTCGCCCTACGCGGTTTCGAAGATTGCAGCCGAATATTACGTCCGCACCATTGGCAGCCTGTGGCACATCGAGACGGTCTGCCTGCGCGTGTTCAATGCTTACGGACCGGGCCAGCGCGTACCCTCGGTGCATGCCCCGGTCATCCCCTGGTTTTTGCGCCAGGCCTGGGAAAACGGCACCCTGGTGGTGCACGGAGATGGCAGCCAGACCCGCGATTTCGTTTACATCGATGACGTGGTGGATGCGATGGTGGCGGCCGCGACCGCCGAGGATGTGGATCAGCAGATCATCAATGTTGGCAGCGGAACCGAGACCAGCCTGGTCGAACTGGTGCACGAAGTGCTCGAGGTGACTGGCGGGAACCCGGAGGTGGTCTATTATCCGCGCAACGAAGGGGGCTTAAGCCGTCTGTGTGCGGATATTCATCTGGCCCGCGAAAAGCTGGGCTACAACCCCACTACGCCCCTGGCGGACGGGCTGAAAAGTACTCTCGAAGACTATCTCGCTCACCGCGAGAATGACTGAATCCCCGCGATTTGATTTAGGTATAATAACCCTATGACTTTGCTCGATCGTGCCTTCTTTGAGCAGGAGGTCGCCGTCGTGGCGCGCCAGTTGCTCGGGCAGCGTCTGGTGCGGCATCTCGCGGGTGCTCGTCTGGCCGGCATCATCGTGGAGACTGAGGCATACCGCGGCGAAGAAGACCTGGCCTGCCATGCTCGCAGCGGCCAGACGGCACGCAATGCGGTCATGTATGGGCCGGCCGGGCACGCTTATGTTTACTTTACTTATGGCATGCACTGGTGTCTGAACGCGGTGTGCGGCGCCGTTGGCTTCCCGGCCGCGGTCCTGGTCCGTGCGATCATCCCCACAGAAGGGCTGGACGAGATGGCCAAACGCCGTGGACGCTTTGCGCAGGCACAGTGGTGTAATGGACCGGCCAAATTGTGTCAGGCTCTTTTCGTCGATGGCACGTTCAACGGCACGGACCTGGCTGATCCGCAGGGGCTGTTGACGATCGAAGCCGGGAAGGCCCTCCCAGAGTCAGTTGTGCAGACTGGCCCGCGGGTGGGCATTGGTTATGCCCCGGAGCCCTGGTTGAGCATGCCCTGGCGTTTCAGCGTTGCTGCAGAAAGCCTGCACAGTGGTATTGTTAAGAATGAAAATACTCCCTGAGTGGCGCGTATCGCTCAGGGGAGTTTCGAGAGATCGCTTCATTGGTTTCAGGCTTTATATGTCCCCGGAGAAAGTATGTCTGATTCATCTACCCTCAATTTTCAAGATTCCCCATCTTCTAACGCAGCCATCGACCCGCGGTGGGTGGTGGTATACGGCGGTGGTGGACATGCCAAGGCGGTGATTGAACTGATCGAGGCGGAAGGCAAATATTCCGTGGCGGGCATTCTGGATGACAGCCTGCCGCAGGGCAGTACCTTGCTCGGCAAGCCTGTTCTGGGCGGCGGCGAGGCCTTGCTTCACCTCAAAGAGCGGGGTATTGGGCAGGTGGTCAACGCGGTGGGCGGCATCACGGATATTCATCCCCGCCTGGCGATCTATGATCGCATCCTGGCTGCTGGTTTGACCGTGCCGGACGTGGTTCATCCGCGTGCCTGGGTCGAAAAGAGTGCTCAATTGCACGGAGGGGCGCAGATTTTGTGCAATACTTATGTCGGCAGCGACAACCGCATTGGTTTTGGCTGCTTGATGAACGTGGGGGTGATCCTCTCGCACGACTGCGTGCTTGGGGATTTTGTGAATCTTTCTCCCGGTGCGATTCTGGCCGGGAATGTACAGGTGGGGCCGCGTACTCGCATTGGCATGGGGGTGACCATTAATCTGGGGATCCACGTTGGCAGTGATGTCCGCATTGGCAATTCAGCCGTGATCAAGAAGGATGTCCCGGATGGCAAGATCGTCCACGCGGGCGAGATTTGGCCCCGACCAAGAATTTATTCCATGAGTGCATAACATGACCGCAAATAATCATTCTACTCATTCCAAAACTGTTGATCCAACGGTGAAACAGGCCCAGGCGGTGCTGCGCGGCAAGAGCAAAAAAGGTAAATTAGCTAATTTACTGCCCTTTCTTGGCCCCGCTTTCATTGCCAGTGTAGCTTATGTGGATCCGGGTAACTTTGCTACCAATATTGCTGGGGGCGCCCAGTTTGGGTTAACCCTCTTATGGGTCATTCTGGCCAGCAACTTGATGGCCATTTTGATCCAGTCACTTTCTGCCAAGCTGGGCATTGCCACGGGCAAGAACCTGGCGGAACAGTGCCGTGACCATTTTCCGAAATGGTTTGTTTACTTCTTATGGGTACTGATGGAGCTGGTGGCCATTTTTACCGATCTGGCTGAGTTCCTCGGGGCCGCTCTGGGCTTCAATCTGCTTCTGGGCATCCCGATGTGGATCGCCGGTATTCTGACGGGTATCACCACCTTTATCGTGCTGGCCCTGGAACGCCGTGGCTTTCGCTCGCTGGAGGCGGTCATCTCA
>JAAZOQ010000028.1 GCA_012797695.1 Anaerolineaceae bacterium
CAATGGGACGTCAATACCCAGAAAGAGTTTCTGCGCATCATCGAACGTGAGTCGAATCACCTGCAGGCACTGATCGATAATTTGCTCGATTCCTCCCGTCTGCAGAGCGGACAGATGAGCTTTGATAATCAGATCGTCCGTCTGGACGCCCTGATCCGTGATGAGGCCGCTCGAGCTCAGATCAATCATCCCAGCCTGGTCTTTCACCTTGATCTTGACTCGGCCATCCGCCCGGTTTGGGGCGACCCCAATCGAATTGCCCAGGTCATCGATAACCTCATTACCAATTCTGAAAAATACGCCCCGGGAGCCGAGATCTTCATCTCTCTGCACCAGCAAGGGCAGGAAGTCATCATTGATTTTCGCGATACCGGCCCGGGGATCGCCGAACAATATCTCGACAGCATCTTTAAACGTTTCTTCCGCGACCCGGACCAATCTATCAAAGTTCATGGGTCCGGGTTGGGGCTCTCGATCTGCAAAGAAATCATTGAACACCAATCCGGCCACATTGAAGCCAGTTTGCCGGCAGGCTGGGGTCTGACGTTCACGATCACATTGCCGATTTATCAGCCGCGCAACACGCCTTCTCCAACGGAGTGAGAAAATGGGAATACGAATTCTAGTTGTAGATGACGAACCGCTTTACGTGAGATTATTGAAGGTCAACCTCGAAGCCGAGGGGTACGAAGTCACTACCGCCGAAAACGGCGAAGAGGCTCTTGATTCCCTCTCTCACGCCATGCCCGATCTGATCGTGCTGGATGTCATGATGCCCAAACTGGATGGCATCACCACCTGCACCCGGATTCGTCAGTTTTCCAACGTACCCATCATCCTGCTCACCGCGTTGGGAGAAGAACACGACCGTGTCAACGGGCTGAATATCGGCGCGGATGACTACGTGGTCAAACCCTTTTCAGCGACCGAGTTGGTCGCGCGTGTCAAAGCGGTATTGCGTCGGGTCAACAGCCAGCCAGAAGTGGCCGAAGCTCGCCAATTCATCCACGGCAATCTGCGCATTGACATTGCCAAAGCCGAGGTCTGGAAAGACGAAAAACAGATTTACCTCTCTGCTACCGAATATAAGTTGCTCATTTTCTTCGCCCACCACCTGGGCCAGGTGTTGACCGCAGAGGAACTCCTCGAAGCCACCTGGGGGCCTTCTTACCGCGATGAAAAAGAGATCCTTTGGGTCAGTATCGCCCGTCTGCGCCAGAAGCTGGAAGATAACCCCCATGCCCCGATCCATATCGTCACCCGCACCGGCCTGGGTTATCAAATGCCAGCGATTTAGCCGAGAGAAGTCATGGTCACTCATTTCGACGAGAAGGGGAAGATCTACACCGATATTATCCAGAAGGAAGCTGTCTGGGTAACGATTCAGCTTAAGCATGCCCAAATTCATGGAACGCTGTTCATTCGCAATAACCAGCGCATCAAAGATACTCTGGATGCAGACGAACCTTTTCTGGCCATCACTGACGTCACCATTACCCCCACCGATACCGATTCTGCACAAGCTGTGATCAAAACGCAATTTTTGGCCGTGAACAAAGCCAATATCCTCTGGATTTTTGCTGACTCTGATTTGGTTCAGGAAGGGTAAGTATGGAAAATTCCCTTCCGTCCATTCCCCAATCCTCTGAAATCCTCAAGCTGAAGAATGATCTGGTTCAGCAAATTCTACGTGACTTTGATACCTCAGCCATTGCCCCAGAAGACTATAACCAGATTTTGATCGATCTGATCCTCAAAAAGTTCCAGGAACAGAAACTCAATCTTTCCGACGAAATTCGTACTCCCCTGTTCCATCAGATCATCGATGAGGTGTTGGGGTTTGGCATTCTGCAGCCTCTGATGGATGACCCCGGCATCAGTGAGATTTTGATCAAAGGCAATGAAGCTGTGTTCATCCGTCGTCACGGCGATGTCAGCCAAACGTCGGTGCGCTTCAAAAGCAATCAAGAGCTGTTGAATTTCATCGACCGAAACGTCCATCGCCTGGGCCTGACCTTGAGCCCAGAGTCGCCTTCTCTGTCTGCCGTCCTGCCTGACAATTCGCGGTTGAATATCCTCCTGCCGCCCATTGCCTTTGGCGCCCCCATTCTCGCCATCCAGAAGTTCACTCCCAGCCGTATCTCTTCTCAAGACCTGATTGCCAACGAAGTGATCTCTGAGCCGATCCTGCTGCTTCTACAGGCCTGTGTTGCCTCTCATTTGAATATTCTGGTCATTGGCCTCGAAAATGCCGGCAAAACCACTCTGCTGAACAGTCTGGCCTCTTTCATCCCCACCGAAGAAAGAATTGCCGTCATCGAAGACGTACCTGAGTTGAATCTCTCGCAGCCTCAGTTTCTTCGCCTGGAGACGAATCAGTCTCTGGCCGGGGTTGCCAGTGTCAACTCTCCCCTGGAACTGCTGCAATCCGCGATCCGGCTGAACCCCAATCGCCTTGTTATGGGGAACCTGCGTGGAGAAGAGTGTTTTTCTTTTCTCGAAGCGATCAACACTGGTTTTAGCGGTTCGCTGGCTGCACTGCAGGCTCGCTCTGCCAGTGATGCCATTCACCGGCTCGAAACCCTGAGCCAGATGAGCGGCACTCCATTGCCAGCAACGAAAATTCGCGAAGAGATCACTTCCGCTGTTGACCTCATTACTTTGATTGCCAAAATGAAAGATGGCACCTTCAGGGTCACCGCCATCACCGAAGTCTCGGGCATGGAAGGGGAGAACATCATTCTCACCGACATTTTCCGCTTTGAGCAGACTGGCGTTGACCTGAATGGGCGCATTCTCGGCTCCCTGCGTTCGACACAAATTCGGCCCATCTTCTGCACCCGTCTCGAAGCCAACGGCTTCACCTTCTCCCCTGAGTTGTTTGGATATAACCTTTCAGGTCTGCATGGGGAACCCTCGAATTCGAAGTTTCGCTAACGTCGATGCTATAATAAGGGAAAGTAACTTTAGAAAATTGAGGAAACGATCATGGATGACAAATTAGCCATTCTGCGCGCAAAAAAAGTAGGGATGCTCATTCGCCTGGCCCGGGAAAAAGCTGAAAAGCAGGTAGATGAATGTGCCCTATGGCTCGACCTGGATCGTAATGATTACGAAAAGATCGAAGCCGGAGAACTGGCTCCTTCCCTTCCTCAACTGGAATCACTGGCAACTTATCTGGAAACAGATTTGAAATTGCTGCTCCAGGGCCCTGCCGCAAATACCGCTGCCGAACCCCAGATCAGCCGCGAGATGAATCTGAACCTGGTACATCTGCGCAATCATGTCATTGCTACCTTGCTCAAGCAGCATCGTTTGGAAAAGAACCTTTCAGAAGATCAACTGGCTGAGCAAACCGGATATTCGCCAGAGAATATCGTCTTGTATGAAAACGGCAGCGAAATTATCCCCTTCCCGGCCTTACTGCACATCTGCGAAACGCTGGGAATTCCGCTGGCAGACTTTTTCAATCAACCACCGGCTGAGGCCCCCCTCTCCCCTGCCACGGCTCCTGCAGCCCAGTTAAACGATCTGCCTGAAGAACTGCAGAATTTCATTGCCAACCCGATCAATCGCCCGTATCTTGATCTGGCAGTGCACCTCAGTCAGATGGAAGCTGATAAACTGCGCTCCATTGCCGCCAGCTTGCTGGAAATCACTTACTAGACCTCATTATGTCCAATCAAGCTCAAACACTCACAGAACAGGGCAAAACAGAATTCCAAAAGAAGCAATACGCTGCTGCTGCCGCCCATTTTCAACAATGTCTTGACCTCCTGCAGACAGAAGGAACATCCGCTGAGGTCGCTGAAGCCCGGAATAACCTCAGTGTGGCCTTACTTCACTCCGGCAATGCTCAGGCAGCTCTTGAAGCGGTTCTTGGCACAGAAGAAACTTTTGCCCTAACCGGAGATCAGCAAAAACAAGGTATGGCGCTGGCGAATACCGGCAGTGCTTACGAAGCCTTGAAAGAGTATGATCTCGCTCTCGAAAAATATCAGCTTGCCGTAGAAGTTTTTAAATCTTGCGGCGAAAAGCAGATGCGTTCCATCACTTTGCGCTCGATCTCCGATCTCCAGATCAAGACGGGCAAACAGCTTAACGCGGTTGCCACCCTCCAATCGGCTTATGCCGAAAAATCAGGCTCTTCCCTCAAAGATCGCTTCTTTGCCTCCGCGCTGGGAAAAGTAGTCAATGCCCTGCTCGGTCACTGATCTCTCGATTAACCCTTTGCTATGAGCGATTCATGGATGGTTCAACCAGCGACAACGCAAGATCTTTCACGGCTGGCGCTTTTTCTCAATTCCACTCACTGGATTCATCGCCACCTCGATTGGCGCAATACTTTTGAATGGCTGGGTCAGGAACCTTTTTTGATCCTGTCTCGGGGGGGCGAAATCCGGGCCGTTCTGAATTGTGTCCCTGATCCTGCCGCCGCAGCCTGGATTCGCTGCTTTGCAGTCAGTGATCAGACTCTCATTCAGGAAAGCTGGCAAAAATTGCTCCAGTGCGCCGGTGAGATACTGGAACCTACCCATGCGTCTCTCCTTGCCGTTGGGCTACAGGAATGGTTCACCCACCTGCTTCTGCAGAATGGGTTTCATACAAAGCAGAAAATCGTCGTGTTGGAATGGTCTCAGCACCCTATCCCGACAGTTCCGATTGCCAGGGATTTTCTGATTCGGCCAATGGAATTGAGCGATATTCCAATCGTCAGTCAGGTCGATGCCCATTCTTTCGAACCAATCTGGGTCAACTCTGAACCTGCCCTCGAAGCAGCCTACTTTCAGTCCGCTCATTCTTCAGTTGTAGAATACGACAATGAGATCATCGGCTATGAGTTAAGTACCGCAGCCAACTTCAATGCGCACCTGGCTCGTCTGGCCGTGCTGCCTGAATTTCGCAAACACTCTTTGGGCAAAGCTCTGGTCTGTCAGATGCTCAGTTATTTTTCTGAAAGCGGCTTCACCCAGATTACCGTCAATACTCAAAATGACAACTTGGCTTCATTGCACCTGTATCAGAGCCTGAATTTTCGGTTGACTTATGAAGAGTACCCGGTATTGACACAATAAATTAATTTTGAAGAAAATTTTGAAGAAAACTGGACAAACGTTTTCTTTTATGAGACAATTTATCCAAATTGGAGGCTAGAATTATGGGAAAGCGTGACATTGCAAAAAAGAACCGTGCCAAACAAAAACGACAGGATACCTGGGTAATTGTACTCATCAGTGTCGTTGCTCTCGCAATTATTGGGTTGATCGTTTTCGCGAACTTACCCAAAACCAATGCAAGTGGAGGTACTGCCACTAACCCGGCCGCAACTGTAGATACCACTGATAAACCTATGCAAGACGGGTTATCGATGGGTGACCCCAACGCCCCGGTCAAAGTGGTTGAATTCGCTGATTTCGTGTGCCCCTACTGCCAGCTCTATTGGAAAAATCTGGAGCCTACCATCATCAGCCAGTACATTGCTACTAACAAGGTCTACTACACCTATACCCCCATGGCCTTTTTAGGGCAGGAATCCGTGATCGCTGCAGAAGCAGCACTGTGTGCCAACGATCAGGGAAAATTCTGGCAGTACCGTGATTATATACTTTCCAACTACACTGGCGAGAATGTTGGCGATTACACTCAAGATTCGCTCACTCAATTCGCCAAGGCTCTGAATCTGGATATGGATAAGTTCTCAGCCTGCCTCACCTCAGGGGAGAAGCAGCAAGAGATCACTGATGCCAACACTTATGCCTCTGGTCAGGGTGTCAATTACACACCTGCTTTCATGGTCAATGGTAAGCTCTATAGTTCCTCAGATATGCAGCAAGCTATTGAAGATGCCTTAGCTGGCAAATAAGTGTTCCACATAATTTGATCGAATCACCTACCCGGAGATATAATCACCGGGTAGGTTTTATTTTCCGCGAGGAATCGTTATAACACTCATGCATCAGAGATTGAAATCAACGATCAGGGGGAATTTGCCCTTATTCTGGCTCCTTTTAGCACTGGCAGCTTCGGTCATTGCTTCTTTTTGCGCCGGTTTTGAATTACACATGAAAGTGCCTGTGCTGCCCACCCTGCTTTGGCTGCTGGCATTATTGCTGATTTTGTTCCTGGCTGGCCGGAACCCCACTACATCTCGCCGCCAACGATTGCAAACCCTTTTCTGGTTTACTTTGTTCACCCTGGCAGCCTTTTACTGGCGTATTTTCGACGTGGCCCACATTCCCCAGAGCCTCTCTGGCGATGAAGGCAGCGCCGGCTTATTCGCTCTCAGTTTTTTGCGCGGCGAGATCGATAATCCCTTTATCCCTGGCTGGTATGGGTTTCCCTCCCTTTTTGGCCTTCTCCAGTCTGGTTCCATCCTCCTGTTTGGACAGACGATCTTTGCGTTGCGGGTGTTTTCTGCCCTGGCGGGTGCGTTGACGGCCGGGGCCGTGTACTGGCTTGGCAAAGAACTTTTCAGCCATCGCGTGGGCCTTCTGGCAGCGATCTTCATGACCGGGTTTGCTTTTGCCATTCATTTCAGCCGCATTGCTCTCAACAACGTTTGGGACGGGCTCTTTTTCTGTCTGACCCTGACTTTGCTCTGGAAAGGATGGAAACGCGAGAATCTCTACCTCTGGGCGCTGGCCGGACTGTGCCTGGGGCTCAGCCTCTATTTCTATGAAACGAGCAAACTGCTGCTCTTGCTTTCTTTTCTCTGGGGAGTAATCCTAATGCTTTCGAATCCGCAGAAGCTAAAACGGAACCGTTCAGGCGTTCTTTTTTTGCTTCTGGCTTTTTTGACAGCCTTCTTTCCACTGCTGCGTTACTACGCGACTCATCTTGACACCTTTTGGGTGCACGGGAATCGCTCCATTTTCACCGGTAACTGGATGCAGATCGTCATGTCGCAAACTGGTCAATCTGAAGCCTGGATTGTCGTTCGACAGGCGTTAATCGGGCTGGGGGCTTTTCTCTGGCACCCGCTTGATTATTTCTACAAACCTGGGACGGCCATGCTTTTGCCCGCTGCGGCGGTTCTTTTCGCCGTCGGGCTGCTGTTCTGCCTGCGCATGTTCCGCGATCCACGAGCACATCTGGTTCTCCTCTGGGTGCTCCTCTTCAGCCTGCTGGGAGGATTCACCGAGAACGCGCCCTCCGCCCAGCGTTACGTTGCAGCGGCACCGGTTTGCGCCCTCGGGGTCGCACTAGGTATCAACTGGCTCATCCATGAAATGGCGCGTCTCAAATTTCTGCCAACCTTGGCTTTGCAGGGTACTGCCATCCTATTGGCGCTGATCTTGTGCTGGGTCGATATTCATTTCTATTTTCAGGTATACACACCGCAAAGTGATTTTGGAGGGATCGGGGCCAAGATCGAAACGGATCTCGCCGAGAACCTCAACAAAATTCCCGGCCCCAAAAACGTTTATTACTGGGGTTACCCGTTGATTAGCTACGGCTCACTGCAAGTGTTGCCCTTCCTGGCACCCGATGCTGTGGGCACAGATATGGACCAGTTTGCTCTGCCGCAAGCGACACCCCCTGTTCCAAACGGCCCAATAAAAGTTTTTGTCTTTCTCAATTCCGACGCAGATTTATCCACCATCGAGCAACAGTATCCCGGCGGAACGCTGCTGCGCCAGCAAGATCACCTGGGGAGATTCCTCTTTTGGCAATACACAGTAATTGATCCGCACTGAAGCGACTCTAATGGACGAGCGATAAAATCCACACAATCAGCGGAGCAATGATCAATGCCGGCAGAAAACTGCCAGTGCGGATCTTTTTGATCTCGAGCAGGCTGCTGACCGCAATCGCCACCAACAGCACTCCCCCGGTAGCACTCAACTCGTTCATCATCGAAGTCGTCGCCAAAGCCTGCAGTTGCCCGGCCAGCAAAGTAATGCTGCCTTGATACAGCAAGATCATGACACTTGAGAACAAAACGCCTGCTCCCAGACTGGAAGCAAATGCCATGGCAGAGAATCCATCCAGAATCGATTTAATGACCAGTGTATCGTAATTACCCGTCAGCCCATCTTGAATCGATCCGAGAATGGCCATCGGGCCAATGCAGAATACCAGCGAAGCGGTCACGAATCCCTTGATGAACTGGTCGTTCGTTTCACCCGTGTGATTTCGATTGAACTTCGCTTCCAGCCATACTCCTAAATGATTCAGGCCATCTTCGATTTTCCACCATTCCCCTAATAACACGCCAATCAATACGCTGCCCAAGACGATCAGCGAATTCTCGGTTTTGAGAAAAAGCGAAACACCATAGACCAGGGTAAACAGGCCAATACCGGCCACGACGGTCTCCTTCAAGCGCGCTTTCAGGCGGGAGCCTAACAAAAGCCCCAATGCTCCTCCCAGCAGGACAGTTCCAACGTTGATTAATGTGCCGATCATAGATTCCTTTTTGTATAGGGCAGTTGAGCATCCTGCTCACGAATAGAGTATTTGACCTCGAGCAGATAGAAAAATGAAGACAGACGATTGACATATGCCAGAAGGGTTGCATTTGTAAAAGCTTGCAGCGCGTTTAACTCAACCAGCCGGCGCTCTGCCCGGCGCGTTACCACCCGGCACAGCCCCAATGCGGACGTGCTTTGCGATGCACCCGGCAGGATAAACCCTTTCGGGAAAGCAATAGCCTCGCTCAGAGCAGCGATCTGTTCTTCCAAAAAAGCCAATCGCTCCGCAGAAAGCTGTCCTACCGTGCTGTCACCCTCCTGCCAGGCCAGTTCGGCCATTAAGTGATACAGGTCGCGCTGGATACTTTCCAAAATTTCCCGTTCAGGTGTGTCGGGAATTTGCCACTTGGCATTGCCAATGAACTCGGTCAGTTCATCTACAGAACCGATCACATCGATCCGCAAGTCCGCCTTCGAAACGCGCCGGCTGCCGATCAAACCGGTAGTCCCCGTATCCCCTTTGCCCGTGAAAAATTTCATTGCTTCCTCCCAACCTGCTGCTAAATCCTTAAGAAATTGGCAACCTCTGAGAACAACGGAGGTTGCCAATCGACAGTTCAAAAAATTTTAACGTACGAAGTCTATTGCGAGTTTGAAACCGAATTATCCGTATTGCGTTTTGAGACCATGTACCACGAATTGACATAATCGAAGCGATCAGCGGTACTGAAGAGTGGTCCAATCGAGACGCCCAGCACACTTTTATCCACTGCGTAGTTATACACCGGGTAGAAGAGCGGCAGCGCCGGGTTCTCTTCGGAAAAGAGATACTGGAAGTTGTGATACAGCCGCACGCGTTCTTCAAAATCCGTTGAAACGCGCGCCTGTTCCAGAGTGTCGCTGACCGTACGATCTGACCACTGCGAGTAATTCTGCCCGCTGCTGATCTGTCCCTGATCCCAGAATGGATAGGGGTCTGGATCGGGGCTGTTGGCCAGATTGAGATCAACCAGAGCCGCTTGATAGCCACGGGAATTCAGTTTGTCACTGACGAAACTGGCCACCGGCACAGCTTCGAGGGTCACCTTGACATTTAGAGCTTTCCAATCCTTTTGAATTTCTTCTGCAATGGCTTTGTGCAGATCGTCATCCGGGTACGACAGCACGAAATCAATCGCGGTATCGTCCTTTTTGCGCACCGGATCGGTATCCCCTGTGATCACGTAGCCCTGCTGTTTCAGCAACTCGGCTGCCTGCTCCGGGTCGTAATCGACGGGCTCCAGTGAATCCAGATATGCCCAGGTACCTGGGAAGATCACTCCATTCGCCAGAATTGCCTGCCCATCATAAACATTATTCACGATGAGCTGACGATTGATGGCCAGGTAAAGTGCCTGACGTACTTCTTTATTCTGGAAATAAGGCACGGAGGAATCATTCAGGTTGAACAAGACCAGACTGATCTTGGGCAAACGGCTCGAATACAGATTGAGATCCTCATTAGCCAGCACTTTGGGTAACACGTCATTGGTAACATTACTGATTCCCTGCACGTAACCATCCAGATAAGCCTGGTAAGCCGTAGCGGAATCTGCGTAATAACGGATCACGATCTTGTCGATGTAAGCCGCATCCCCAGCGTATCTGTCGAAGCGGGTCAAAGTAACCCCTGTGATCGTATTATTCTCGACTGCAAGGGAATCATACTGATAGGGACCGCTGCCAACTGGCTGCAAATTGAAGCTGGAATTGACGATCTCGTCATAGGTCATTGACCCCAGCAAATGCTTGGGCAAGACCCCAAAGGTCAGATAATCCAGAAAAGGAGAAAACGCCTCAGGCAATACGAACTGGAAATGAGAATCGTCCAGACTGACCACTTTAACCTGCGCCCAGAATTTGCTCAGATCAGTCGAGATGGCCTCTCCTCCCTGACTGATCAAACCGGTGGTAAACACAATATCGGCGCTGGTGATGGGCTCTCCATCCTGCCAGACGAGATTCTTCTTCAAGGTGAAATTGTAGATCGTTCCATCTTGTGAGATAGTCCAGGAATCAGCCAGATCAGGCTGAGCAATTCCGCGTGAATCAAATTTGACCAGGCCAGAGAAGATCAGCCGGTCGACATCCTGATCGGCAGGATTATTGCTGTCAAACAACGGGTTCAGCCGTTGCAGCGAGCCTACCAGCGCCTCAGTGTAGACACCGCCTTCAGCGGCCTGTGGATTCTCGCGATTGAGCAGCCCCCCCTGTCTCTCCAGGATCAACAAAAGGCCTACGATCAGGCCGGTTAAGCATAAGATGATGATTTGCCAACGGTATTTTTTCATAGCCCTATTATAAACGAAAAGGCGACTCTCCTTCTTCAAGGTGAGTCGCCCTCGAATCTATGGGAGTCTCTGTTCGATCGAACTGAAACAGAGTTATGCGACTAATACAGCGGTGATGGTCAAAATGAAGAAAACGACACTGAGAACGATCGTGATCCAGAAAAGGGTCTTTTCAATGCCGCGGCGGGACATGTACACGGTGCTGGTGTCAACACCCGTCAAACCGCCCAACCCGGTTCCTTTGTTCTGCAAGATGACGCTAACAATCAAAGCGATTGAAGTTATAATTAACGCAATGTCGATATAGGAACTCACTTTTAACCTCCTGAATTAGCCAACAGGCAAAATTATACCGTTTATATGGCAAAATAGTCAACCTGATGAAAGAAATTCTTTGTAATTTCCACATTCACTCTACCTATTCTGATGGCTCTGGAACTTATTCCAGTATTGCCAGCGCTGCCCTCCAGGCTAACGTCGATGTCATTATCCTTACTGATCACAACGTCTGGGTCAAAGGGTATGAAGGTTACGTCCAGCAGAACGGGCGAAAAGTACTGGTCCTGACGGGTGAAGAGGTCCACAATCAAGATCGGGAGCCACAGAAAAACCATCTGCTCGTCTTTGGTGCGGAATCCGAGGTAGCCACCTATGCCTCCGATCCGCAGCAGCTCATCAATGAAGTGGCCCGCCGCGGTGGGCTGGCTTTTCTGGCCCATCCCGATGAAATGGATCTTCCTATCGTTCATGAAGATGATATTTCCTGGGTCGATTGGCAGGTAAAGGGTTTCACGGGTTTCGAACTGTGGAATCAACTCAGTGAGTTGAAAACCGTTTCGCGCACCCTGCCTCAATTGCTCACCAACGTGTTCTTCCCAGAGAAAATGTCGGTCGGGCCTAACCCGGCCACGCTGGCCCGCTGGGACCAATACCTGGCCGCCGGGCAGCACCTGAACGCAGTCGGCGGAGTAGATGCCCACGCGCTCCACTTCAACCTGGGCCCGCTCAAAAAGATCATTTTCCCGTATGAGTTCCACTTTTCGTCGATCACCAACCACCTGCTGCTCACAGAAGAACTAAATGGGAATCTGGAGCATGACAAAAAATTGATCTATACCGCCCTGCGCACGGGAGCTTCTTTCGTGGCCTACGATCTGCCGGCCCCTAGCCGCGGCTTTTCTTTCACCATCTCGAATGATGAAGCGATTGCCAGCCTGGGAGAATCCCTGGCGCTTTCCCGCGGCGCTACCGTTCAGGTCAGTTTACCGGCTGCAGCGGAACTTGCGCTGATCAGAGACGGCAAAACGATCTACCAATCCACCGCGATGGATCATTTGGCCTACCCCATCACTGAGCCCGGAGCTTACCGGGTAGAAGCTCACCTCGATTTTCAAGGGCAGCGCCGTGGCTGGATCTTCAGCAACCCGATCTACGTCATGAAAGGCAAAAATGGCGGTAACCAATAACGTGCTGCGCATGCTGGATTCAAAAAAAATCAAGTATGAAGCCTTCGAACTGCCTCCTGAAAAACTTGGCGCTCTTGAGACCGCAGAACTGCTTCATTTGCCCGCTGAGATCGTCTACAAGACCATCGTAGTTACGCGCGGCACAAAGAAACCCCTGTTGTGTGTCATCCCCGGCCCGCATGAAGTGGATTTGAAGCGGGTAGCCGATTTCTGCGGTGAAAAGAAAGTACATCTGCCCACGCAAAAAGAAGCCGAAATCCTGACCGGTTTGTTGGCCGGCGGAATTTCTCCGCTGGCGCTCATTAACAAAGGCTTTACTGTGGTAATTGATGCCTCCGCTCAGCAGTATCCCGCCATTCACATTTCGGGTGGGCAGCGAGGGCTAAACATCAAATTGCCGGTGCAAGATCTGGCCAAACTTACCGGGGCCCGATTTGCTTTCATTGCCAGTGCTGCGGCTCAAAACTCAGAACAGGGATAAAACCATTTTCTCGAGAAAAATCCAATTTTCATTGGTTATAATAAACATATATGAAATCACGCCTTGACTTGATTGAAAACACCTTCAAATCGTTATTTGAAGGCGATTCTTTGATTTTTCCGTGGATGGACGAACGGTCAGCGTTTCTGCACCACTTGATTGAGGCCATTGAAGAATGCCTGCTGGACGCACAACAAGAAAGCGAAACCTTACCCGTTCGTTATTCCCTTTATTTGAACGCCGACGATAAACGCTTTATCGAGAGTCAGCCTGATTGGAACTCAATTTTGCAGCAATTTTTCAATGATGTCGCATCTGAACTGGATTTGCACTTCGACCAGAATCCAGAAATTGCTCTGGTGAGCCGCAATTCACTGCCCAAGAGTGAAGTCCAGATCAAGGCCATCCCCAATGACCCTGAAAACGGACAGACCAGCGCCGTCCCGGTGATGATCACACATCCCATTCCGCCCGCGGCGGATATCCGGGCCATGCTGATTCTGGAAAACGAGAAATATTTCCCCCTCGAAAAGCCGGTCATCAACATTGGCCGTAAAAGTTCCAACCATCTGGTATTGAATGACCTGCGCGTCTCGCGCACGCATGCCCAGATTCGTGCTATGAAAGATGGCTTTATCCTTTTCGACATTGGTTCCACGGGCGGCACTTATGTCAATGGAGAGAGGGTTAGCCAACGGGTATTGAAACCCGGGGACGTGATTTCCATAGCCGGGATCAAATTGATTTACGCCGAAGAAAACAGTGATACTCCCGAAACCCCGCGTCTGAGAACCGCCGAGATCAAACCAATTGTACCTTCAGGGGAATGACATGCTTGCTATCTTGATTCTCATCTTACGTTATCTTTTGATGATCCTGCTCTACCTTTTTCTGGGCTGGGCCATCTACACATTATGGCGCGATCTGCGTTTCCAGAGCCAGGTGGTCACCACTCAGAAGATTCCTCGCATTACGCTCACCCTCGAATCAGACGTGGATAATTCTCCGCGCGTCTTCAACAAGCCTGAACTGATCCTCGGTCGGGATCCAGAGTGCGATCTTTGCGTCCCCGACGAAGTGGTTTCCTCGCGTCACGCCCGCCTGATCTACCGCTATATGCAATGGTGGGTGGAAGATTTACAATCCACCAATGGTACCTTTTTGAACGATCAACGCGTCGAAACTGCTACAGTCATCATCAAAGGGGATGAACTGCGCATCGGTCGGCAAATTGTTCTCATTGATATCGAAACATTCGAGTAAACATAAGGAAGGGAGAACATTATGAATGAAAAACCTGTTTTAGGCGTTATTGGCGGTTCTGGGCTGTACGACTTCCCGGCACTGCAAAAAGTAGAAAAGATCTATCCGGATACTCCATTTGGCAAGCCCTCTGCTCCCATTGCGGTGGGCGAACTTTCCGGCCGCAAGGTGGCTTTTCTGGCCCGGCATGGCATTGGTCACTTCTTGCCGCCTTCTGAAGTTAACTACCGTGCCAATATATGGGCGCTGAAAAGTCTGGGCGTCAACCGCATCGTCAGCGTCAGCGCCTGCGGCTCACTGCGCGAGGACTTTATCCCCGGCGAGATCGTCATCCCGGATCAGCTTTTTGATTTCACCCGCAACCGTCCGCGTTCGTTCTTTGGCAAGGGCATGGTG
>JAAZOQ010000229.1 GCA_012797695.1 Anaerolineaceae bacterium
GCAGCCACATCTACAATCGTTACCTTCGAAGTCCGTTTATTCATTGGAAGCGTTTACATCCTTATCGAAGAGAAATGACCCGCTTTTTCAGTGCAGAACAATAATTTTATTGGTTTCAAGAACTTAACAACAGGAAAACTTGGGGGAATACCGCAAATATGCCCCGATTTATGCGTGCATTTCACGATTATTTCTGCAAATACCGCCAAAATGAGTTTTTCTTTTTCTCATTCGTGGAAGCGTTTACACGAATAATATAGCACTTTCAAATCCCGCCGTCAAGTACTTTTTTGTTTTTTTTGAGCCATTTTGGGGAATTTAAGGCAAAAATCTGAAGGTTTCTTCCCTTCAGATTCAGCCTGGAACAATTTCCCTAGAGGAGGATGCTTCCTTTAGTGTTTTTGTCCGTTCAGGTACTCTTTTACTTCTGCAGTATGGGCATATTGAAGAGCTGTAGTGGCAATTTCCTGGCTTTGCGCCAGATCAAAAGATCGGATCAGCCGCTTGGCCTGGGGAATCGAGTTGGGAGTCATACTAAACTCATCCAATCCCAACCCCAGCAGCAATGGAATCGCCAGCGGATCACCTGCCATTTCGCCGCATAGCCCCACCCACTTACCTTCCTGGTGAGCAGCATCAATAGCCATCTTGATCAACTGCAAAACCGCCGGGTGAAAATAACTGGAAAGATGAGCCACCCGTTGATTGGTACGATCCACCGCCAAAGTGTATTGCGTCAAGTCATTGGTTCCAATCGAGAAGAAATCAACATGGCGAGCAAACTGGCGAGCCAGAATGGCTGTAGCCGGCACCTCAACCATAATGCCGAATTTCACCTCTTCTGCCATCAATGCCTTTTCAGATAGCAGCTGCGAGCGCGCCGTTCGATAGATTTCCAAAGCCTTCTCCAGTTCATCCAGGCTTGAAACCATCGGCAGCATAATGTGCAACTGGCTATTGGCAAACCCTCGCAACAAACTGCGGAACTGTGAGAGCAAAATATCCGGGCGTTCATCGATCATGCGGATGGCGCGCCATCCCAGGAAGGGATTGGCCTCATCTTTTGTGCCCAGATAAGGCACCGCTTTATCCCCGCCAATATCCATCGTGCGCACCACCAGAGGCAAATTGCCCATTATGTCAGCAATCTCCTGATAGACCAGGACCTGAGACTCTTCATCGGGCATGTGATCGTGATTCAAATACAGAAATTCTGTCCGCAGCAAGCCTACCCCATCCGCGCCAAGTCTACGAGCGTTAGCGGCATCTTCAGCGCTGCCAATGTTGGCTACTACCAACACCTGACGCCCATCACGGGTTACGGCAGGCAAATTGGCATTAGAACGATCCGTCAACTCAACCTGGTGACGTTCGTCTTTTTCACGGTGGTAGGTTTCGACCTGCTCAGGAGTAGGATTGACCACGACATTCCCCGTTGAGCCATTGATCAGAATCTGATCATTCTCACTGATCTGCTTAAACTGTTCTCCCAGACCAACCACAGCGGGAATGCCCAGTGCCTTGGCCAGAATTGAAGCATGTGAAGTCGCCGAACCGCCGGCCAGGCAAAAAGCCAAAACGGCATCTTTATCCAATGTCGCCGTGCTGGAGGGGCTGAGATCATCAGCAGCGATCACTACCGGCTGCTCGGGAGAAATGATCAGGGAATCTGCCTGATCCATCAGATGATCAAGCACGCGTTTTCCCACATCCACAATGTCCATGGCACGTGCCTGCAGCAATGGATCATTAAGTTTCTTCAACTGTTTTTCAAAATAGTCGATCGTATCAATCCAGGCTGCCTCTGCATTCCATCCCTGCCCGATCATGTTCGACACCTTTTTGATCAACACAGGGTCATTCAAGAAACTGAGGTGGGCGTCGAAAATTTGGGCGTCATTCGAATTGGTCTGCACAGAAATTCTCGATTTAATATTCGAAATTTCCTTGCGGGCAGCACGAACAGCCGTATCCATCCTCGCCTGTTGTTCGACCGGGTTATTCTCTTGAGAACGCGGAACATCCCTTTGAATATCGGTCGTGATCTTTTTAACCGGCCCATAGGCTAACCCGGGGGCAGCGGCAATTCCTTGAAGGGGTATGGGGTATTTGGATTGATTCATAAACAGCTCTTGATTACTCGTGATTAATATTGAACTGATTGACCATTTCGGCTAATGCATGTGCAGCTTTGACCTCGTCTGGGCCTTCTACCTTGATCTCGACGGTGTGATTGTTTTCAACGCCCAGAGTCAAAATCGAAAGAATACTCTTGGCATCCACCCAATCAGTCGGGGCGGTAATATTGCGAATTAAAATCTCACTGTCATATTTTGAAGCTTCACGAACAAGGTCAGAAGCCGGACGCGCATGCAAACCGCTTCCGTTTTGTAAATTCATCTTTTGAATGACCATGGAACTCCTCGATATACCAATAAGGTATTATTTCAGTAAATCCACTATTTTTTGTTCCAGAGCTTCTTCTCCTACCCCAGACAGAAAAGCCATGCAATTAATAACCGGAACGGTGGTTTCTTTGACACGGGTCGCCGATGCGATCAAATCATAATGGGCCGCGTCAATACGCGACTGGACTTCCAGAGCCTTTCCAGTTTGTACCTCGACATCGATGTTGTGGCGAGCGCAAATATCGCGAATTTTATCTGCCACTACACCTGAAGTAACGCCACCTGTACCACAAACTGAGAGTACCATTTTCTTTGCCATATTTTCTCCTTGTAAGGGCGGTTCGTGAACCGCCCTTACCCTTATGCATAGATTTGGAACTACAGTGCGTACCCAAACAGGCCAAGAATCTTGGCCACAATCCAAGCGAACCAGTTCGAACCAGCACCAATACTGGTCCAGACTACGTTCTGATCCACATTCAAGTTGATGGCACGGCCAGCAGCGGTGTAAATCGGAGCCAGATCGCCGGAAATATACAGAGCCAGAATGAAGATGACAATGCCAGCGATCAAACCGCGGATGATATTCCCACCCTTATCGCCCGTCTTGCAGAAAGGCATGACCAGGGTCATCAAGAATGGAGTAGCAATGGCAAGATCAGCCAACGGCAACACGTGGTTACCCGGCAGGACAAGGGCCAAAATGATCAGAATAGGGATCAGCAGAATACCCACGGAGAGAACATCAGGGAAGCCAATCAAAATAGCCGCATCCAGGCCAATGTAAACATCACGATTGAACTTGCGTTTCATGAAGTCACGTACCTGCTCAGAAATCGGGCGTAAGCCTTCCATCATGATGTTCAGCATTCTTGGGAAGATAACCATCACACCAGCGAGGGTCATACCCACACTCAACACGCTCGTCCACGGCAATTTGGCAAAGATGCCCAGAATGACACCCAGCAAAACACCGATGAAAACAGGTTCACCGATGACACCAAACTTCCGTTGAATTGTGTCAGGATCTGCATCGAGTTTATTCAGGCCAGGAATCTTGTCGACCAGCCAGTTGACGGCAATCCCTACAGGCGGCCACAAACCAGCGTTACCATGCGGAACGGAGGTGCCTTCAATGCCATAGTGTTCGGCCACCACAGGAGCAGTTTTATCTGCAATCAAGAGGATCAGGATTTCATTCAGGGCGAAACCCACCAAAGACATCCAGACACTGCCGGTCAGGGTGTAGACAACGATAGCGGTGATACCCCAGGTCCAGTAGTTGAGGATATCGGCATCCAGAGTCTTGGTCCATTTCAAGGCCAGGAAGAGGATGTTGACTGCCAAACCCACCGGGATGAACCAAATTGCGATTGGAGAACCCCAGGTGGCGGTCAGCAGAGTGAACACGCCCAGATCGCTGATATTGAGGTCAACACCGGTATTTCCCACGAAGCCAGTAACAACTGGCCCCAGCGTGGAGGCGAAGAGGTTGACCATTGTGGAAAGGCCCAGCAAACCGATACCGATGAACACGGAAGAGCGGAAAGCCTTGCCTAATTTCATGCCCGAGATCAAGGAAAGAATCAAGATCGCAAGAGGGAGCATGACAAACGAAGAAAGCGATGTGATCGATTTGAAGATTGAAACAACTGTATCCATAGTTACTCCTAAGAAGATAATTCAACTGCAAATTGCATCTACATCCACTTACCGATTCAGTTTATCCTGCCACCTCCACTTCTCCACCCCGAATCGTCGATTTCTTCAACTGCTTGATAAACTGCAAAATTTCTTGTGGATCAGCGTGACGGTTAATCAAGCGGGAGACGGCACTGCCTACAACAACAGCATCCGCTTTGACAATCGAAATTACCTGCTTCACGTGCTCCGGTTTGGTCAAGC
>JAAZOQ010000230.1 GCA_012797695.1 Anaerolineaceae bacterium
GCCGTTGAGGAGCCAGGCCGCGCCCAGCCCCAGCAGGGTGGCGATGCCCGTCAGCAGCAAAGCCTCCGCCGGGCGCACAGCCCCGGAAGGCAGCGGCCGCTCCGGCGCGTTGACCCGATCCACTTCCAGATCGAAGTAATCGTTGAGCACCAGTGCCGTCCCGGCCAGCATGAAAATGCTGAGAAAGCCCAGCCCCATTGCGCGCACGGAAGGCAGCCGCCCCAGGGCCAGAAGCTGGCCGGTCAGCACACATACCCCCGACGCCACCGAGAGGTCCGGGCGGAATAAGCGCAGCATTCCGCGAAGTTTTCGAAAGTTCATATGCGTAAATTTTACCCACCTTGAAAGCGAACGGCAATCGCATCCGCGGCTCTCGGCTATAATAACTGCATGACCTCTCTTCTCATTCACTCAGCAGCCCAACTGCTCACCCTGGCGGGTTCCCCCCAGCGTGGAGACGAACTGGGCCGCATTTCCATGCTTAATGATGGTGCCGTACTCATCGAAGACGACCGCATTGCTGCCGTCGGGCCGAGCGACGAACTGCTGCAGCGCTACCCACACGCGCCGCGCCTCTCCGCCAAGGGGAAGGCGGTCCTTCCCGGCCTGATCGACCCGCACACGCATCTGATCTGGGCAGGCGACCGCGCCGCTGAATTCGAGATGCGTCTGCAGGGGAAAACCTACATGGAGATCATGGCCGCTGGCGGTGGCATCGCCTCAACCGTCCATGCCACCCGCACGGCGGGGAGCGCGGCTCTGCTGGCGCAGACCCGCGCCCGCACAGAAGGGCTTTTCCGCAATGGCACGACGACCGCCGAAGCCAAGACCGGCTACGGTCTGGAACTCAATTCCGAGCTGGCCCAGATGGAGCTGCTGCTGCAGCTCAACCGCGAGGGTCCGCTCGAGATCGTGCCAACCTTTCTGGCAGCCCACGCCATTGCCCCCGAATATCAGGGGCAGCCCGACGAATACACCGACCTCATCTGCACACACATGCTGCCCGCGCTCAAAGCCTGGTGGCCACAGCACGCCCCTGAGCAGCTGCTGCCTTTCGTGGATGTCTTCTGCGAAGAGGGGGCCTTTAACCTGGCCCAGACGCGCCGCATTCTCAGCGCCGCCCAGAAGCTGGGGTTCCCGCTCAAACTGCACGTGGACGAATTCGCCAATCTGGGCGGAGCCACCCTGGCAGCCGAACTGGACGCCACGACAGCGGACCACCTGATCAAGACCTCCGGCGCGGATATCCGCGCGCTGGCAGCCAGCGAGACGGTGGCCGTGGCCCTGCCCTGCACCCCATTTGGACTGGCACAAGCAGAGTACACTCCGGCGCGGGAAATTTTGGCTGCCGGCGGTCTGCTGGCCATTGCCTCCGACATCAACCCGGGCACGGCCTGGTGCGAGAGCATGCAGTTCGTGATTGCGCTGGCCTGCCGGATGCTCAAACTGACCCCGGCGCAGGCAGTTGCCGCCGCTACCATCAATGCCGCGGCAGCCATCCACTGCCAGGACCGTCTGGGGTCGCTGGAACCCGGCAAACAGGCCGACCTGATCCTGCTATCCGTGCCCGACTATCGCCACCTGGCCTACCGCTTCGGCGGCAATCTGGTGGATACCGTGATCAAAAAAGGGAAAGTTTATCCCCGCTAGAGTCTCAACAAAAAACCATTCGAAACGAGCCCGTTCCTCATGATCAATTTAGAAGAAGCCAAAAAATGGTATCAGAACGCCGATGCAGTGCATGATTTTGCCCACATCGAGCGCGTCTATCGCATGTCAGAGCGGCTGGCCCGCGCGGAGGGCGCCGATCTCGAGATCGTGCACGCAGCCGCGCTGCTGCACGACGCTGACGGCACCACCCCCGGCAGCGCTGCCCGGCTGGAACATCACCTGCGTTCGGCCGTCCTGGCCGGAGAAGTATTGAAAAAAGAAGGCTGGTCTGAAGACCGCATCGCGGCTGTGCAGCATTGCATCCGGGCACACCGCTACCGCGATGACCGCGAACCACCGGCCACGATCGAGGCCAAGTGCATCTTCGACGCCGACAAACTCGACGTCCTCGGGGCCATCGGGGCCGTGCGGGTCAGCCTGTACGCTGCCCTGGCCGGCATGCCGCTCTACGCGGAACCCTCTGCCCAATTTCTCGAAACCGGCAAAGAGATGCC
>JAAZOQ010000231.1 GCA_012797695.1 Anaerolineaceae bacterium
ACCGCAAAGAGCAAAACGCCTTTCTCGGCGCCCACCTGATACTTTTTCTGAAAAACTTCGGGTTGGCTGAGGAAGGTGAGACCGTCAATGATTTCCCGCTCGAGCTCTGGTTGATCAATGTCCCGGCCACACAGGTGGCCGCTGCCTTGCATGAGATCGAAATCATAGAGCACAGGCAGGGAATCTTTTTTGTTCTCGATGCCTGCAAAGACCCGGTTCTCTGGATCATCGATCAGCACGATGATGTGCGGTAATTCAATGGAAGCCCCTTCGCGAATTTTGATGCGCGGCGGCAGGCGATCCAGAATGGTGCCTTCGGTCGCGCGGATGAGTGATTGAGAGCCTTTCGAAAAATCATATTTTTCCAGGTCCAGCGCCAGCATAATGCCGTGGCGGGTTTTACCGTCCACCGTGCGTTCCACGTAGATCATGCCTTCGTGTGATTCCAGGGTGCCGTCAGCCAGGTATTCCTTCATTTTTTGCTGTGTGGAATGCAGCCGGCTGGCTTCTTCAGGCGTGCCCAAGTAGATCTCTGGAAGGATCATGTGGTAAGTGGAGGGAGAATCTCCGACCAGTTGGGCAACTTTGCGCCAGTAATCTGGCTGTGAAGTGAACTGGTCACAGGCAATCACGGCCCATTGGGTCAGGTTGATCGAACGATTAGGAAGAAGAATATCAGCGATCTGTACACCGAGCGGGGAAATGTTTCGCATGGAATCCTCTTGTTCGTAAGATGATGAGATTATTGTACCAGAGGCAGCCCAACTGAGCGGAAGAGTGAGCATCGTGAGGAAAGAAAACACCTGAAAGAAGGAACTCTCTCAGGTGTCACTGTGTTGCCAACAGGGCAAGAATTACATCCCGACCATGAAGGCCAATCCCAGTGCGCCTGGGCCGGCATGGGTGCCGATTACGGGGCTGACGTCTGAGATTTCGGCGTCGGTGATCAGGGAGGAACTGAACCGGTGCAGCGCTCCTTCGAGAAGCTGCCGCGCTTCTGCAGGCGAATCCCCATGGATAACGCACAGGCGCACCGGGCCGGGGCTATTCGCCAGTTTTTCTTCGACAAGGTCCAGCAGCCGTTCTAGTGTCTTCGAGAAGGTGCGCACTTTGTCGACTGATTCAATGCGCCCATCGCGCAGTTCCAGCAGGGGCTTCAGATTAAGCACGGTTCCCAGAAAAGCAGCCGCGCCGCCGATACGGCCGCCGCGCTTCAGAAACTCAAGCGTTTCGAGAGCAAAATAAACGCCGGTTTGCGAACGGGCTTTTTCAGCCACCGCTTTGCAGTCGTGCAGTGAAGCGCCCATTGCGGCGACTCGGGCAGCTGCCAGCACCTGGAACCCCATTGCCATACTGGTACTTTCAGAATCGATCAGTTCGATTGGCTTGTGGGCCAGAGCTTTCTTGGCCTGCACGGCAGAGTCGAGCGTGCCTGATAGTTTACTTGAAATGTGAATGCTCAGAATTTCGTATCCCTGTTCGAGCAGTTCGTTGTACATTTTCTTGAACTCCTCGGGGGTTGCCTGCGATGTGGTTGGCAGAACTTCCGCCTCGCGCAGTTGCCGGTAGAATTCTGTTGGTGAAATATCTACGCCATCTCGCAGAATTTGATCGCCCCAGATGAGTTGCAGGGGAATGATACGAATCGGCAAATCCTTCAGCAGATTTTCCGGAATATTAGCTGTGCTATCCGTGACCACCATAACGGGTGCCATTTCTACCTCCAATGACCTATAATTTGATGGTAATAACCCGATTTTTTACGAAAGGTTGCTCCAAAAGGATACTTTTTTGTAACAATTTGTAGTGAATGACCTTATTTTGGGGACGTTCCTTTGTGAAACGGTTTGGAGGTAGAGAATTTTTCGTAAACATTCTTCTTTGCTTCCTGTCAGCCCATTTCCTGTTAGCCCATTTCCTTGACCATTCGACTCTTCCGGGCTAAAATCCAACACTGGCCCTTCTATAAAGGGAGTCATTTTCATTAAGAGGACTGGTTTCATTGTTCGAAAACCTGACCGGGCGATTAAATACCATTTTTCAACAACTGCGGCGCAGAGGCAAGCTCTCGGCGGAAGATGTTGATTCCATGCTGCGTGAAGTCCGCTTGGCGTTACTCGAGGCGGATGTCAATTATGCGGTAGTGAAGGAATTCATTGCCCATGTGCGCGAACGCGCGGTGGGGGCGGAAGTCTCTCAAGCGCTCAACCCGGCACAGCAGGTCATCAAGATCGTGCATGAAGAACTGATCCAGACTCTTGGCCCGCAAGATAAGTTGAACCTCAGTGGGGCAAAACCTGTTGCGGTCATGTTGGTTGGTCTGCAGGGTTCTGGTAAGACCACTGCTGCAGCCAAACTGGCCCGCAAGCTGCGCTCTGAAGGTGAACGTGTCTTGCTGGTGGCGGGTGATCCCTATCGCCCGGCGGCAGTCAAGCAATTACAGACGCTGGGAGAAAAGATCGGGGTGGAAGTGGCCGCGGATGCAGCACTCAAGCCGCCGGAGCTGGCTGCGCGGGCTTTTGACAAAGCGCAAAAGGGCGGTTACACCGTGGTTTTGATCGATACGGCTGGCCGTTCCCAGCTGGATCAACCCTTGATGGAAGAGCTGCAGGCGATCGCTCGCAAGATCAAACTCAACGAGGTCTTGCTGGTGGTGGATGCAATGGTAGGCCAGGAAGCGGTTCACATTGCTGAGGGTTTCCGTGATACGGTAAAGATTACTGGCTTGATCATGACCAAAATGGATGGCGATGCCCGCGGTGGGGCGGCGATTTCCGTCCGCA
>JAAZOQ010000232.1 GCA_012797695.1 Anaerolineaceae bacterium
CAAAATGATATCGATACTTCCGATGATGCCGACCACATCGGCCACAAAATGGCCTTTGGTCAGGATCGGCATGATCTGCAGCAGGGGAACGGAAGGCGTGCGGTAATGCACCCGATAGGGTTTGGGGCTGCCATCCGATTCAAGGAAGACCCCCAGCTCGCCGCGTGGGGACTCAATGGAACTGTATACCGACCCCGCCGGCGGGGTGAACCCCTCCGTCCACAGTTTGAAGTGATGGATCAGCGATTCCATGCTGACCCCGATCTCAGAGCGCGGCGGGGGCACATACTTGCGATTGTTGTCGCGCACCGGGCCGTAAGGCATCTTTTCGAGCGCCTGACGGATAATCTTGACCGATTCGCGCATCTCCGCCACCCGCACCAGATAGCGGGCATACACATCGCCCTCCGTCTGGGTAGGAATGTCGAAATCGTACTGTTCATATCCGCAGTAGGGATTGCTTTTGCGCTGATCGTGAGCCAGGCCGGTAGCCCGCAATACCGGGCCGGTGACGTTCCAGGCCAGGGCCGTGGCAGTATCGATCTTGCCAATGCCCTGAGTACGTTCGCGGAAAAGCAAGTTCTTGGTCAGCAGCGCTTCATATTCGTCAAAACGGCCTGGCAGCATGTCGATCACCTGGCGCACCGCCGCCTCGAACTCCGCTGGCACGTCGCGCCACAGGCCGCCGGGGCGAATGTAAGTGGTCATCATGCGCTGCCCGGAAACCATCTCGAAGATATCCAGAATCTGTTCGCGATCACGCATAGCGTACAAAAAGACCGACATTGCCGCCAGATCCAGAGCCGAAGTACCGATCCAGATCAGGTGCGACTGGATACGGGAAAGCTCCGACAGGATCACGCGGATGGCATCCGCGCGCGGCGGGGACTGCAGGCCGGTTAGCTTTTCCACCGCCAGACAATACACCAGGTTGTTGCCGATGGAATACAGATAATCCATACGGTCGGTCATGACCTCGGCCTTCTCGTAGGTTTTGTACTCCATATTCTTCTCGATACCGGTATGCAGAAAACCAATATCCGGTACACAATTCACCACGATCTCGCCGTCGAGTTCCAGGATCAGACGCAGCACGCCGTGAGTAGAGGGGTGCTGCGGGCCCATATTGAGCACCATCGTCTCGCCGGTCTGCGCGCGCGGGCTGAAGAGATGGCGTAATTCATCGAGGGTAAATTCTTGAATTTCTCTCATGCTCACCTCTCCCCATGCGGTTTCTGCAACTGGATCTCTTCGTAATTAAAGGTGTGCTGCACTTCTTCATACCCCAGCGGATAATCTTTGCGCAGCGGATGCCCTTCCCAGTTGGGCGGCATCATGATGCGGCGCAGGTCGGAATGCCCGCGGAAATGAATGCCGAAAAGGTCCCAGATCTCGCGCTCGCGCCAGTTGGCACTGGGATAGACGCCTTCCACGGTATCGACCTCGGCCGGGTCGGCCGCGACCGGCACGCGCAGGAACAGGTAGGCGCTGGTCCGGGTGGAGTACACCCCATAGACCACGTGAAAACGCGGTGCCGTCTGCGGGTAATAATCAACCGCTGTTTCAAGCGGCAGCATATCATAATGAAACTCGTCGCGCAGTGTGCGCAGAGCCGCAACGATGTGCTGCGCCGGGAGCAGCAAAGTGGTTTCACCGCGGAATTCAGAAACCGTCGCCCCAAAGCGTTCGGTCACGGCAGACACAGCAGAGTGTAAATTCTCGTCCATGTGCGCTCCTATTTCCAGTTGGCCAGCTTTTCAGCGGCCACTTTTTTGTGCAGCAAGATCACCCCGTTGATCAACCCCTCCGGGCGCGGCGGACAGCCGGAAATATACACGTCCACCGGGACGATCTCATCCACACCCTGCAGCACAGCGTAATTATTGAAAACGCCGCCGCAAGCTGCGCAATCGCCCATGGCGATCACCCACTTGGGATCGGGCATCATATCGTACAAATTGCGCAAGACAGGGGCCATCTTCTGCGAAACGCGCCCGGCCACGATCATCAGATCGGACTGGCGCGGGCTGGCCCGCATCAGCTCC